>NZ_BAML01000032.1 GCF_000615845.1 Ligilactobacillus hayakitensis DSM 18933 = JCM 14209 | reverse complement strand
CTTTTTGCCCGCAAATCATGATACATCTCTTTTTGAAATCTTTTTCTTTCAGGCAGAAAATGTTCATCGAAATACCACTGACTAACGATATTGCACAAACGTTGATATTCTTTAGTCACTTCTTTAAACTGTTGAGTCTGTTCATGATTTGGATATAATCTAACTTTTGCGGTTAAAGTTTGTTCCATTTTTTCTCACCTCTTTTCTTTAATCATATTTATATTATACCTTTTGGATTAAATTACTTCAACAAAAAAATGAGGCCTTAATTTGACCTCATTTTTTGTGTTATTTAGTTTTTTTCTACTTAATGTATGCGTACTTGTAGTTCCATTGAGTACCAGCAGTATTGTGGATAATGCCTTTAACATTTTTGTTTTGCATGTAAGCTGTTGTTTGTTGGTAAAGTGGAGTTACCCCTTGTTCTTCATTGATAACTTTTGCGGCTTCCACTAAATCTTGCCAACGTGCTTGTTTGTCATTAGCATCTTCATTCAAAGCTTTGTTAACAAGTTCTTGATACTTCTTACTATCGTATTTACCACTGTTGAAGCTTGTATCGCCGTTCATGATTTCCATGAATGTAATTGGGTCATTGAAATCTCCACCCCAGCCTGAAACGTAGAGATCAAAATTACCTTCTTTAGCACGACTTTGAGCACTCTTTGAAGGAACATCAGTCACTTTAACCGTTAAACCAGGTAAGACTTTTGTATATTGTGATTGAAGATATTGAGTTAAAGCAGTACTGTTTTGGTCTTCGTTTGAAGCTAAAATATCAAATGTAAGATTTTTCAAACCAGTTTCTTCAAGCCCTTTTTGCCAGTATTTCTTCGCTAAAGTTGGGTTGTAATCAACCGTATTTTTAACCTTTTGTTCTTTTGCAAAATCTTCGCCGGTTGTTGGGTTATTGGCTAATCCAGTTGCGACAAATCCAGTTGGCACTGAAGATCCATCCCCAAAGACATTTTTCGTAAGTACTTTACGATCAAGCGCTAATGATAGAGCTTTTCTAATATTCACGTTGTTCAAAGCTTTTTGGTTATCAGTATTTTTATCTTTGAAATTGTATTTCAAAAAGGCTACATATGAATATGGATATTGCTTAAATTCCTTGCTATTCTTCAAGTTTTTAACTTGTTGACTTGAAAGTGGAGTTAAGTCTAATTTCTTTTGTTGGAACAATTGGTATCCGGTATTTGTATTTTTAACGACGTTGTAATCAATTTTGCTTAACTTAACGGCTTTTTTGTCCCAGTAATTGTTGTTTTTCACAAATGACCAAGTATCGCCAGTTCCGTTCCATTTCTTAATCTTGAATGGACCAGAGTATACCATGTATTGTGATTTAGTTGCGTATTTGTCGCCGTATTTTTCAACAACTTTTTGGTTTTGTGGTCCAAATAATGGATACGCCATCAAGTTCTTAAAGTATGCAATTGGCTTAACTAAAGTAATTTGAACAGTATGTTTATCAAGTGCTTTAATTCCCAATTCTTTTGGATTCATTTTACCTTCAGTAATAGCGTCTGCATTTTTAACCCCGCTAAATAAGTATGAATATGGTGATTTAGTCTTAGGGTTCACACTTCTTTGCCATGAATAAACGAAATCTTGAGCAGTAATCGGATCCCCATTACTCCACTTAGCATCCCGTAACTTAAAGGTCCAAGTTAAACCATCTTTTGAAACTTTCCCACTTTTAGCTAAACCAGCAGTTACTTTGCCGTTTTCACCTAAACGATAAAAACTTTCAAAGACATTTCCGGTTTGCCCATAACCAGTTGCTTGAGAAATATCAATCGTATCTAATGGTGCTGATGCACTCAATTTAAGCACTTGCTTATTTCCTTGAGCGTTATTTGTATTTCCGCAAGCTGCCAATGTTACCCCAGCTAACATGACAGTTGCGATTGATAATAATTTACCTTTTTTCATAAATATTTCCTCCTAAAAGTACACAAAAAGACCCCTTGAATTCATTTGTATAAAAACGAAAACAAGGAGTCTTTCCCTAATTTTTTTAAATTAATTTATGAATTGTTAACTCAACCCAAAAAATTCGCTTTCGTTTTTATGTGTACGCAAACTGAGCATGTTGTACAACAACATGCTTGAACTGTCATTAAGTTAACGTTCATAATTGCGTTTGACATAAAAACGACTTCCTTTCTCAAATTGATTGGTTTCATCATACTCCAGTTGCTTACTTAATGTCAACACATATTTTTAAGTTTTCTTAAAAATCATTTATTTAAATTACAAAAAAATAAACCACTAACCCTGAAGATTAGCGGTTTAGGCGCTTTATTTTTTTACCAATTTTTTTTGAAAATAAATAAAATAACTAACACAAATCACGATTTGGAAAATTGAGGCACTTGGAGTTGCCATCCCCAAGTAAAATAAATTCGCGTGCGGCAAACTCGAAAAGAAAAACGCTAGCGGTATTCTGAAAACTAATGCCCCAACCAAGCCTTGGGTCATCACAAATCTAGTTTTCCCATATCCATTAAAATATCCAACGAAACTAAAGAAAATCGCGGTCAAGAGTACGTCAAAAGCGTAAGATTTCATATACAAACTTGTCGCTTCAATTACCGCATGATTTTGAGTGAAAATCTGTGCCAACTTATCACCGTGGAAAAAGCAAACATATGACATCACCATAGCAAAACTCAACGAAGCAATGAGGCCATAAAATAGACTTTGCTTAGCTCGATGATGCTGTTTTGCCCCCACATTTTGGGCGACAAAGGCTGCCATCGCTTGCATGAAGGCAATCGGGATCAACATGATAAATCCGGTGGTTTTTTCACCGACTCCGATTCCAGCTGAAGCTGTTACCCCCATCGAATTGGCAATCGCTAAGATAATCACGAAAGACATGTTGATTAAGAAATCTTGGAGAGCGATGGGACTGCCTAATTGCAAAATATTTTTGATAATCCCAAAATCAACCTGACTTTTGGCCGGTAATTCGATATTTCGTTGCCCCTTTTTCTTCGATAAGAAGTAAAATGCCACTAAACTCAAAGCTTGAGCCGCGATTGTCGCAAGCGCTGCGCCGTTAGCACCTAGATGAAAATGTGCTACCAATAACAAATCTAAAAAGACATTAATGACCGCCGCAATCGCTACCGTAATTAAGGGCGTAATGGAATCCCCAAGTCCTCTAAAAGTTGCGCCGACTAAGTTGTAACCAACGATAAAAAGTGCGCCGGCTCCTGAGATTTTCAGATACATCACAGTTGGATTAAAGGCAGATTTAGGGGCGTGCATCAAGTGTGCTAATTGTGGCGCAAACATTATCACCACCAACATTAAGATTACAGCCAAGCCCAAAAATAAGAAGATGGCGTTGGTAATAATCTGGTTAGCTTTTGACTTATCTTTTTTTCCTAAAACCTGTCCGACCAAAATCGTAATTCCAATTGAAAGCGAAGAAACCAATGACGTCAAGGTTTGCATCACTTGTCCCCCCGTAGAAACAGCCGAAACCTGGCTAGTATTAGAAAACTGCCCCACAATCATCAAATCTGCGGCAGTATAAAATGCCTGCAATAAATTCGCAAATAAAATTGGAATTGCGAATTGCAGTAATTTCATTAAAATTGATCCTTGCGTAAAATCTTGTTTTGCTTTCATCTTGACCCTTCTTTCTAATTTTTGGTAAAAAAAAGGATAAGAGCATCACTGCATCTTATCCAGCCAAACTTTTGTTTGACCCTCCGATTAACTATTTTCATTATACAAAACATTTTTTTCATTTTCAATGAAAAGAAAATAAAAGGAATACACCCTATTTTTATCGAAAAAAGATTTAACAGTATAACAGTTAGAATCCTAATCACCTCTATCATTAATATCGTTATCACTTTTCAATCTCAAACAAAATTCTGATAAAGAACATAATTTCGCAAAATAATATGATACAATGAACCTATTCACAATAGCATAAAACTCCTTGTCCATTTAAGGACATTATTGGAGGAAAATAGTGTTTTTGCTAAATGAAATGGGGTATAAATATGAACGAAATGAACGAAATCATCAAAGAAAGTCTTGAAAATGCCGATGTTACTTTGGATGACTTAAGCGAGGATCTTCAAAAACAAATCATGGAAATTCAAGCAGAATTAGACGCGCTATATCAAGGGTATCTTGATGGGGATGTTTCTGCTGCTACCTACGATGATAGTCTAGAAGCCAAAGCAAATTATCTTGCTGAATTATTAAGTTAATAACTAAAAAATCCTTGATAATCTTCGTTTTAAACGTTGATTTATCAAGGATTTTTTTCATTATGATTTTAGTTTAAATATGCTTCTTTGAAGTTGTATTCAGAAATTGTGTTGTAAACTAAGCCTTTAACGTCAGGGTTTTGCATAGTTGCTGTGACTGGTTGGTACAATGGAACAACAGCTTGATCTTCTAATAGGACCTTGTTAGCTTTCACTAAAGTATTCCATCTAGCATCCCCATCTTGACTCTTAGCGTCTTGCATTAACTTGTCGTATTCTTGGCTGTTGTATTTACCAAAGTTGTAAGCTGAATCTTTTGTAAATAAGTTCAAGAAACTAGTTGCATCTTGGTAATCAGCAGTCCAACCAGTTTGTACAAGGTCGAATTTACCTTGTTTCATACGGTCGATACGTGATTTCTTGTTGATGTTTTGCACTTTAACATGTGCGCCTTTTAGGTTAGTTTGCAATTGTGATTGGATATATTCATTAACTTTCTTAGCTAAATCATCATCATCCCCTAAAACAGTAAAGGTTAATGATTTAACTCCAAGTTCTTTCAACCCTTTTTGCCAGTATTGTTGGGCTAATTTCTTGTTGTAAGTTGTCCCTTTATCTGTGGCTGAAGCTTCGTTGAAGTCTTTACCTTTGTATTCCATTAAGCCTTTTGACACAAAACTCTTAGTTGGAGTTGTCCCATCACCTAACACTTTGTTAGCTAATTGATCACGATTCAAGGCATATGAAACTGCTTTTCGAATATTAGCGTTCGCAAAAGCTTTGGATTGTTTGTTGAGTTCTAAGTAGTCAACCCGCGCTTGTTTGCGGGCAACAAAGTCATTTTTACCCTTTAATTGACGCGCTTGTTCAGTTGAAAGCATCGTTTCATCTAAATCGCCTTGTTGATACATGCTGTAAGAAGTTGAAGTCGTTTTAGCCACTTGGAAGTTAACTTTGTCTAACTTAACAGCTTTTTTGTCCCAGTAATTGTTATTTTTAACTAAACTCCACTTTTGGTTAGAACCGTTCCAACCAGCAACTTTAAATGGTCCGTTTGAAACAGAGTATTTAGCTTCAGTTCCGTATTTCTTACCATATTTTTCCACGATTTTTTTATTTTGTGGTGAAAAAATTTGCGTTGCGACTAATGATTTAAAGTAAGGAATCTTCTTGTCTAAAGTTACAACTAAAGTATGATCATCAGTAGCTTTAACTCCTAATTCTTTTGGATCCATTTTACCCGCTACGATATCAGCGGCGTTTTTGACACCTTCAAACAAGTTACTGTTAGAAGCTCCAGTTTTAGGGTCAACAGCTCTTTGCCAGCCATAAACGAAATCTTTGGCAGTTACAGGATCACCATTTGACCATTTAGCATTTTTTTGTAGCGTAAAGGTATATGTTAAACCATCATCTGAGACTTTTTCTGTCTTAACTAACCCCTTTTTAACTTGACCGTCTTTACCTAAACGATACAAACCTTCGTATGAGTTACGTAACATCAAGCCTGATGTGGTATCAACTGAAGTTGCGGGATCAAGGGTTTGAAGTTCAGAATCTTCACTCCAATTTAAGACCTTATCTGCGCTCACGCTTTGTGTTGAACCATCAACAAATGTCAATGCCGCACATCCCACTAACATTGTGACCCCTGTCACGACTAATTTTTTAAAATTCATCTATATTCCTCCTGACAAAAATACAATAAAAAAACCCTAACAAGTCAATTGACATGTTAGGGCGAAAGTTCGCGGTACCACCTAATTTTCACTATATTTATAGTATCTCAAGCCGCACGGCAATTAAGCGATGCGGTGTGCTATAACGGGCACTCCCAAATTACTCAGAGGTGATCTTCGCTTTGGTTCTTTCAACTTCTTTGCACCACCCAGAAGCTCTCTTGATGAAATTATCCCAAAGTTACTCTTCTCTTCATTGCATTTTTTCTCATTTAATTTTAATAATTCTTTAATATTTTTAATGTAATTCTAATATTAACATGATTTTTGGGGATGTCAACAATTTTTTTTAAAAATATTGGCCTAAATCTACATTTGCTAATTGATTCATTTTTTCAAAAATCGTTAGTGTTGCAATGCCACATTTAGTCAGTGATAGCCAATTAAGCACAAAAAAAGAACTGAAAAAATTCAGTTCTTGGGCTCAAGAATATTAATCTCGAAATTTTGTAGAGTGTTATTAAAAGTGATAAATTAATATTAATCATTTTTTATCACTTAAAATCAAGTATAGCGTACCCCCCGAAAAATCAACGCTTTATTTGATTTATTATTCCTATTAAAAACAATTATAACAAGTACGATTTTTTATAATTATACAAAAAAGACCTGGAATAAATTCCAGGTCAATTTCAAGCAGACTATAAAAGGTTTAAAAGGTTTTATATGCTATCAAATTATATTTTACGTAGAGATTTGTATAGCCTGCTTTAACTTTAACGCTTTCGCGAAATTTTACTAATTAAATATAAAATAATCTACTAAGAATTTCTTTATCGGACATGGGATTGAACTTGTAATCAAAAACGTATTGGATATGATAAATGTATAAAAATTCTCAATAGTTGTATAACTATACATAAAGAAATCCTCAATCACTTTATATTTAGCTAGTAATAATATTTATATATACTATTATCCGTTCCCTTATCCTTTATAAATTAATATTTAACACCTTTTCACTCGAATTGTCAATTCATTTTATTTGATATAATCGCTAATAATAATCTTTCTTTAGGATATAATAATTATACAATATAACACCTTACTATCGTGTGTATTATTCCTCAAAAAATCTGTTTTTTCAATCCTTGATTTAGTTGGATGTTTCAAGCATTATGGTTATCGATATTTGTAAACTTAACTCTTCTAACAATTTATTTTTCACAATGTTTCTACATTTTATTTTTTTATTGTTAAATTTTAAAAATTTTGCTATGATTTTTTCGTTATATTAATTTGTAAACGGAGAAAAAATATGTTATTAAGTTATATTTACCTCGCGCTCGCGATTGTCGCTGAGATTTTTGGAACAGCTTTTCTGAAAGCTTCTGAAGGCTTTACACGCTTAGGATATAGTATTTTAAGTTTTATCTTGTTATTTTTTTGTTTCTATATCTTCTCGCTTGCGCTAAAAAACATCAACCTCAGCATTGCTTATGCACTATGGTCTGGAATCGGGATTATCGCAACTTCAATTATCGGGGTGGTCTTTTGGCACGAAAAAATTGATTTACCCACTTTAATCGGAATCGGGTTAATCTTACTCGGGGTAATTGTGGTTAATCTTTTCGGATCAGCTTCAGAATAATTAATTAGGTAGATAATTATGAAGAAAAAAATTATTTTAGCGAGTAGTTTTTTAATTTTAGGACTTGGAATTGGATTTTTAGGTGGAAAATTTTCTCATAATTCCTCACATCAACTCGCAACTAAACAAACAACTCCTAAAAATTCTAAATTAAATCAACACGACCAACAACTTTTCACAGCCTTTAAAAAAGCTATGATTGTTCATTATTCAGATGAACCTGCAACTTCGAAGGAATACTTGAAGATGCTTGGTAAAGAATATGATATTTTGGTTAAAGCAAACGCTAACTCTGATGATTTGAAGAAAAATTCAACGCCAATGGCCGCAGCAGTCGCAGATTATACAACTTTAATTGGTAATCAACTATCTGCTTATCAAGATATCGTCAATCATGATCAAGGAAAAAATGACTTTGACAATGACGCTATTTCTGAGCGCCAAGCGCAAATCATGTTGAGTGAAGAACGGATTCCAAGCGCAATTTATCGGGTAAATCTCGCGGGTGATTTAGGGATTAATTACCGTGATTTGCTTGAGCCTTACGTCAAAAATATTGAAGAGCCTGACCTTGATCACGCTAAAAAAATCAAGACTCCTAGCTGGATTCGCCAACTTGACCCTGAGGCTCCACAAGGAAGAATCGCCGATAAAATTAGCGTTGAATTAGCGGAAGGTTACGTCCAAATATTTGATTTTATGCCAAGCGAATATGATGGGTTCGCATCTGCAAATGAAGATTACGCATTTGAAGTTAAAAGTGAAGCAGACGATCGCGCAGCTTCAGACAAGGCATTTAAGGCAGATCAATTAACCGGTTATCAATAATATAAATTAAGACTGACAACTTGTTTGTTGTCAGTTTTTTTGTGAAAAAAAGCCAGAAAATTCATGCTTGAACTTTCTGGCTTTTAATCATGACTAAGCGATTGCTTCAGTAACTGCTTTTAAGGCATCAAAATATTGTTTGATTGCTTCAGTTTGCTTTGTAACGTCTTCTTTTGTTAATCCAATTTCTTTAGCAAAATTATTGACGAATTCTTTTTCATCAGTATCAAAATCACTATCAGAATGAACTAATCCAAGTGTTTCTAACAACACAATTTTTTTATGTTGTACGTCTGATTCTTTAAATGCAGCAATTACATCTTCCATTGGAACTGCACTACTTGCATCATAAAATGGCATGTCCATTTCTTTACAATATTGTTGAATCATTGCTTTTTCTTCTTCTGCAAATTCTCCATTTGCATTTGAAGTGTGAATGCTCAAACTGATAAAAGCGATTTTTTCTTTATTTGTTAATTGATTTAAAAACATATTTTAACTTCCCCTTATTGGCTATTTTCTTTAGTGTGTGTAGGCAGCCTTTCTTTGAGTACGATAACCCTCATTATAAGAAATATCCTAATTGCGTACCTTTCTTAATACCTTTACAGAATCATTATATGCTGCATCTACTTCTACAACGTTTGCTTTAATTTCTTGTTCATCTGATTCAGTTTCTTCTGTTTTTTGAACTAAACTAACTTGGCACATTTTATATAACATCCCTACAAGAAGCACTGTATTTTGCGTTACTTGTTTTTCTACTTCAGCAAATTCACTCCATTGTGTTCTTCCGTAAAAATTAACAATATTTTCTAAGCGACTAAAGTGTCTTCTATATTCGTTTTCAACGTCCGTTAACCCTTTTTGGAATCTTTTGGCCGTACTTATTATCTCATCATAAGTTTCAGCGATTCTTTGTGCTTTTTCTTCTGTTCTCTTAGCTTGATCATACATTTCATCAGCATCTTTAGACATTTTAGAACCGACAGCCCCAAGAATAGCGCCACCTGCAAGTAATCCCACACCTAATGTAGCTCCACCAAGTAGCGTTGTTCCTAAGGCAATTCCACCACCACCAGTAGCTATAGAACCTCCTCCTATAGCGGCTAGAGTTGCGTTTGTCGCGGCAACCCCACTTAAACCTGAAATTGCAGTTCCAGTTGAAGCAGTCCCTAATGCCATTACTGCAGAACTAGTTGCTCCCGCGGCGGCAACTCCACTAGCTGTTCCTGCTGCTGCCCCTCCAATAGTTCCTAAAATCATTCCTGCTCCGATTGAAGCTTCTCTTAATTCTTCAACTTTTTCTACTTTAATGTTTAAATCATCTGTTTTATATTCTTTAAATTCAGGCCGTCCTTGGATTTTTTCAATTACATCTGAAAAATCACTAAAACTACTTAAAATATTGAGCTCTTGCTTTCCGATTGAATCTAACGCCATATTAGTTGCAGATCCTTTTTTATCTAACAACTCAATTGCATTATTTTGTATTATTCTAGCAACGTCTCTAGTTTCTTTGGCATCCTTCATTTTCATGCCGCCACGAACTCCAGATCCTGCTCCTGCTGCTCCTGCAATTATTGCAGCAGCTCCAATAATTAATGGTAATACCATATTATTTTCCTCCCTAAAGTTAACTTGCTTGTATTTTTTATTTTTTAAATACTAACAATACTATTCAAAAACTAAATGATTTTCTTTATTACCCATGAAAGTATCAAAATCACCTTTCCATGGAAGGTTGATATTAAACTCTTTATAAGCTGAAAGTAAGACATTATTTAGTTCTTCTTCACTATTGACACTTTCGATTTTTATTGCAACATCATTAAATTTCTTAGTTTCTTCTTTAAACTTATCAAGATCGTACTTCGCTACTTGCGCTGCAATTCGTTCCATTTCATCAGCGATTCGTTTAAAGTCTTGTACTCCTGCCGAGAAATTATTTAACATATCAATCACTTTTTTGATAAATTCACTTCGATCTAAAAACATGAGTAAAGTACATGATAACAATCCACTCACTAAAGAAGAACAAAATGGAATTACTCCTGGAATCGTTGCTATAGGAGTATCACTAAGAAGTTCAGCAACCGCTGTCCCTAACAAAACACTTGCTCCGGTACCAATGATAATCGTTGCTTTTTTAACACGATCACCATATTCTAAATTATCTGGGTTAAATAACAGTACCTTTCCTGCTCCAATCAAAGCTGTCGTCATTTCTCGACCGCATTTTATAAAATTCTCAGCAGTAGTAAAAATTATGTTAGTTATTGTAGTTGTTAGACTAGTCAACATCCCAGAAATGAGTCCTTCCCCTAACCCAGAAAGAATTTCTTTATACTTCTTCAAAGCCCGCTCAAAACCTTCTTTAACGCCCGCACCAACAGCTTTAAGCATCTCTGTCATTTTTCTACCTGCAGGAATTGCTAAAATTTTTTCCTTAATAGTCATGTATACTTCAGAAAAAAATACCCCTAATGCTTGTCGAAGTCCCATTTTTACTCCAAGCTTTCCAGCAGCTACTCCTGCATCTGTTAAAAATTTGACCCCTCCATAATATGCTCTATTTATATTTGAGTTATATGCAGCACGTGCTTTTCTATTTTCTTCACGTGCTTTTTTTGGATCAAATTGCTCAAGATTTTCTAATTTGGCTAACTTTTTACGTTCTTTATCAGATAATGTATCTTTTGATTTTAACTTTTCTATTTCAGACAATCTTTGAGGACGTTCATTTTCCCATTTTTGAATATATTCTTCCATGGGTTTATCTTGCATCGAACGATTTATACTACTATTTGTAGCTTTAAGATTCTCTTTCGTATTGGCTAAATCCGTTCCCTTTAACCCAGCTAATACTCTACCTGGGTCATCATGAATTTCTTTAGCAGCAACAACATGGTCTAAATCGGTCTTTCCATTACGCGCAACCTTTTTACCAGTATATGCATCAACTAAAGTCCCATTTTTCTTCGATTCACTAATATCTTTGTTAATGCTTTTAAAGCGTGGATCTTGATGATATTCGCGGGTGTTGTATTCTCCGCGATTTTCATAAGCAGCTTGATTTTGCTTATTTTTATATTGCATCTTTGGATCCTTGCCGATTTGTCTTACATTATGAATCGTATCGACATCTCCACCATGTTGATCTTTTATAAAGAAATCCAATCCAAATGAAGTAATTAAACTTTGAACGATTACTCGTTCATATTCATTCCAAATACTAGTGAATACTTCTTCATTAGGATCTGGTGCAATCCCTTTATTTAATTCAGCTATATATGTACTCAAAAAATCCCCCTCCACGTTTTTAACACATTCAATATTTTAGATATAAATTTAAATTTCTTCACACCTATTTTTCAAATAATAAATTTAGTTAATAGTAACTTATTTTTATTATCCAAAAGCAAGTATACTCGCACCCCCCCCCCGAAAAATCAACAGCTTATTTCGACAAAAACCATACTCAATCAATTCATAAATATTTTTTATATTCACAAACCGTGTTATATACTATATGAATTTCGTATATTTTCTCTTGATTTTTTATCTAATTAAAAATTTGATATTTTTAAATTATGACATTATTTTTTCATATCTTCCTAATAAAAAAGCCCCGCCAAGCACCTAAAAATCAAGATTACTCAGCGAGACTTCGCATTTATTTATTTTTTAGTCGTTCAATCAACTGCATTACTAATTGTTTATCTTCATTAGATAACCCTTGCAAAAGATCATTTTCTTCGTTGGAATCATCCCTTATTTCAACTTCTTGTTTGACTTCATCACTTTTTGCTTCAAACTCTGCGTTAACATACTGCCAATCAATAAACGTTTGAAGCTCAAAACTTAATTCAGGGAAATTTTGTTGAATTAACATCCCCACATCATGGTTTTGCTTGTAAGGTCCACCTTGAATTTCAAAAGGCACAAATTTGTCCCAGACATCTTGATTGCGCTTAAAGTTGACCCCAACCAAAATTTGATTAGGAAATGAATAGATGCACAGCAATTTCGTTACAAATGCTGGACGACGGGTAAATTCATTGCTTGATGTTTCCCAATTAAATACGGGATCAGCAAAATCTAACGCTAACCCTTTTTCCAAAATTTCCACTAAATCTTGTTTGAGCTTAGAAAAGCGCTCTTCAACTTGGTCAGCTAAAATTAATCCTTGTTGATCGCGGTAGGCATTATCTTCTTTGGACCACATCAAGCCAAACTTACTTAATGGTGTCCCTCCACGAATTCCTAATCCGATCCCTGAATATTTGCCATAATCAAGCTCATAACAAAATGTTCCTTTGGAATTTTCGCCATTGCCCACAATATATTCGTCAATCGTCATTGCTTTTAAGCGTTCAATGGGCCATTCTTCCAAAAATTCTTGGTAGCGCGCTTTTCGCTTATCATATTGTTCTGAGGCGTTATCGTACACTTCAATAAAATTATCTAAGTACCATTTTCCAAAATCTTCAATTCCAAAATGGCGTGGTTCATTTGCTTGTGTCATTTTCATCCCCCTAATTGTTTTCTTCAATTATACCATGGGAATTTTTGCAGAAATTCTAAATAAAACGTGCTATGGTCAACTACCCCAGCCTAAAGACTGGGGCTTGTAACTCACGACACTCTCGTGTCAGTAGTACAAACGTGCAAGCACTCCTACTTGAGTATGGTTACGTTTGGGTGGTTGACTATCACCCTCTATTACCAACATATCAGTCGGTAACGTTATTTAATTCAAATTTTGGGGTTTCAATTCCTGAAATATATTGTTTTCCTAATTCTTGCAAGTTCATTGCACCTACTCGATCATCGTTAGTTCTGAAACCACAACTTGTACATTTATATTCATGCAAATCATGGTTACGATTTTCTTTTCTAATCTGACCGCATTTAGGGCAACGTTGACTAGTGTATTTAGCAGACACAATTAATACTTGACTCTGATTTCCTTGGGCCTTGTAAGTTAATTTAGTCTGTAAGTCGTAAAATGACCATGAATGTAATTCTCTAGTTAGATTTTTGTTAACATTAGATTTTTCGAAAGTTACACCCGTTAAATCTTCTAAAACAAACAAACTATTTTGACCGTATTTCTCAATAAGTGTCTTAGATAAGCAATGATTAAAGTCTGCCATCCAACGGTTCTCTTTTTGAGATAGTCTTTTAAGTTTACGTTTTGCTGATTTAGTACCCTTAGATTGTAATTTACTTCGCAAATAAGCATACTTTTTACGCTTGTATGCAATATTTTTACCACTTACAAAGTTAGTTTTTCCTTTTTCATCATAAGCCGTTGTAATAAACCGTAGTCCTCTATCAATTCCAACTACATGTTGATTATTTTCTATTTTCCATGAATCAACCTTTTTAGTGTAGGACATGTGTAAAAACCAACGACCTTTAAGACAAACTAATTTAGCAGTTCCTAATTTTATTCCTTTATCTTCTAGCGAAAAAGGTAGGTACTTTGAGTTAAAAGGAACTTTAATTCGCTTATTCAAGACATTAAGTGAAATTTTAGTACCTTTTTGTACAAAAGAATAATTATAGGAGCGAACATAATCAGCTTGTGGCCGAGAAAAGGTAATTGGTTTTTGTAACCAATTTAAATCACGAAATTCTCGATGCCATTCGCTAGTGTTAATATCTCGATATTTATAAGGGTGTTGGTATAACTGAGTTTTAACGGTTTTGTACCGTGCGACCACAGTTCTAAAAACTGATTGAATCATTAAAGAATTAAGTTTACTTTGCAAGCGTAAATCATGATACATTTCTTTTTGAAATCTTTTACGTTCAGGTAGAAAATGTTCATCAAAATACCACTGACTGATGATATTACACAAACGTTGATATTCTTTGGTAACCTCTTTAAACTGTTTTGCTTGTTCAGAATTGGGATATAATCTAACTTTCGCAGTTAATGTTTGTTCCATTGTCTTTCGCCCCCTTTCTTTAAT
>NZ_BAML01000033.1 GCF_000615845.1 Ligilactobacillus hayakitensis DSM 18933 = JCM 14209 | reverse complement strand
CTTTTTTTACGTCCAAAACATGCTGATGACTCTAAAAGCTGCAAGGAATTAATCAGTCATACAAGACATAAAGGTATTCATCATGAATCAAGAAAGCTAAATTGTCGAAACTCAAGGTGTTGTTAAAACAAAAGCGCAAGAACAACCAGCATAACCAGCTTATAAATAGAGAATGAATTAAATATTTTGAACATGAAGTTGTTAAAGTCGATATAATTAAGTGCTAACTTTTGAAGTTCTTTAAACATTTCTAATGTAAACCATAAAAAATAGTGGTATATGTATATGTAGATTAATAATGCTATAATAGATTAAAGTAACTATAACTAGGGAAAGGTAAGCGGAAATTTTGGAATTTGTAAAAAGTTTTAATAACAATGTGGCGCTCGTATTAGACGATGAGCAAAAAGAATGGATTGTTATCGGTAAAGGAATCGGTTTTGGAATGAAATTAGGCAGTCAGATTGATGAAACCAAAGTCGAGCGTCGTTTTTTAGCGGCCGACCAAATGAATCAAGTAATTTCACGGCTGCAAGAATTTAAAACTCAATCACTCGAATTAACAAGTTCGATTACAAAGATGGTTGAAAAAGAGCTTAAGTTTGAATTCAGTCCCAAAGATTATCTCTCATTAGCTGACCATATTGACTTTGCATTAACCCGCGCGCATGAAGGTATTGAACTTTCTTCGCAATCAATTAAATGGGAGACCAAAAAGCTTTATCCGCATGAATTTGCTTTAGCGAAAAAAGCACTGGCTGAAATTGAACAAACAGCAGGGATTCCCTTACCAGATAGCGAAATTTTTTTAATGACGTATCATTTCGTCAATGCGCAAGCTAAAGAAAGCAAGCTCCAAGAAACCATTCAAATTACAAATCTCATTGCCGATACCATGAAAATCGTTAATCTAGATTATCCGCAATTAGATCGTGAATCGTTTAACTACGGCCGTTTTGTCGGACATTTACGCGCGATGTTTATTCGTAAGCTTAAAGATCAAGCTAATGATGAAACGCCCTTAGATAAGGCCCTACTTGAAGTTATGATCGGCAAATATCCTAAAGAATATGCGACCGTCAAGAAACTCAGTGAATTTTTAAAAACCAAAAAAGCAATTGCGATTACGCCAGACGATGAAGTTTATCTGCTTTTACATATCGTGAGGGTAACTAATCGCCAAGAAGCTGAATAGATAAACCTAAAAGTTAGTAGAAACGCTAACTTTTTTATTTTTCATTAAATTTAAAAAGTCTATTGACAACGCTTTCTGTAAGCGGTATCATAAACTTGTAAATAAGATAATAAACACGTAATCAATTTAGGTGTGTTACTAGTTAGACTAGGCATTAACCAGAAGATTACAGCAAGAAGGTTATCAGTTTTGGTAACCGGTGGGCCTTGCTGTAGCTTCTGGTTTTTTTATTAGATTGATTAAGGAAGGAAGAAACATTATGGCTTATGAAGAATTAGCTAAGAAGATTGTCGCCGGCGTCGGTGGCAAGGATAATGTCGTTAGTGTGGTTCACTGTACAACTCGTTTAAGATTTAAGCTTAAAGATGAAAGTATCGCACATGACGATGAATTAAAAAATACAGAAGGCATTGTAACGGTGGTTAAATCAGCGGGACAATATCAAGTCGTTATCGGAAACGAAGTCGCTGATGTCTATGATCAAGTTGTTAAAGTCGGGGGCTTTTCTGGAGAAGGACGTGTCGATGATGATTATCAAGATACTGCAAACATGTCATTATTAGACCGTTTCATCGATTTAATTTCTGGAATTTTCACGCCAATGCTTGGACCTTTGTGTGCGGCTGGGATGATCAAAGGGCTAACAGCCATGATGGCTTCTTTTGGTTGGTTAGCTAAAACATCAGGTACATATCAAATCCTTTATGCAATTGGGGATGGATTCTTTTATTTCCTACCAATTGTTTTAGCAATTACCTCAGCCAAGAAATTTAAAGTTGATAAGTTTATCGCAATTTCAATTGCTTCTGCCTTGGTATATCCAAGTATTGTCGCAATTAATGATAGTAAGAATGTTTTATATACTTTATTTAAAGGAACATTCATTCAATCACCCGTACATATTACATTCTTGAAGTTACCAGTTATCATGATGAACTATTCATCAACCGTTATTCCGATCATTTTAGCTGTTTGGTTTGCTTCAAAGGTGCAACCAGCCGTTAAGAAAGTCATCCCAACTGTGGTCCAAACTTTCTTAGTTCCATTTATCACATTGATAATCGTAGTTCCCGTAACATTCTTAGTTATCGGACCAATCGCAACTTGGTTAGGAAATGGTTTAGCCGCTTTAACTCAAGCAATCTACAACTTCAGTCCAGTCTTAGCCGGACTTGTAATGGGGGCATTATGGCAAGTCTTTGTTATCTTCGGAATTCACTGGGGCTTTGTTGCCGTATTTATGTCTAACGTTGCTTCCCAAGGATGGGATAACGTTTTAGCCTTATCATTAGCCGCTTCATTTGCGCAAACAGGGGTTGTTTTAGCCATTTTATTCCAAACAAAGAATCCAAAGACAAAAGGGCTTGCATTACCAGCATTTATCTCAGGCATCTTTGGGGTTACTGAACCCGCAATTTACGGAATTACCTTACCAAGAAAACGTCCATTTGTAATTTCATGTATTGCATCAGCTATCGGGGCAATCTTTATTGCTTTAGGTAAAGTTAAATTATTCATGATGGGTGGAATGGGGGTCTTTGTTCTTCCAGCCGCAATTAACCCTAAATCAGGAATGAATAATACAATGTACTGGCTTATTTCTGGAATGTTCGTTGGATTTGTTTTAGGATTCATCTTACAACTCTTATTCGGTAAGAAATCAGTTGACGAACAAGACGCTCACGTTGTCGCAAACGCAGTTCAACAAACAGCTAAAGAAGCAACTGACATCAAGCAAAACGCTGCAACTCAAGTTAAACAAGAAAAACAATATAATCAAGCAACCCAATTAGTAAGCCCATTAAATGGATCAGCCATGCCATTATCAGAAGTTAAAGATGAAGTCTTTGCTTCTGGGGCAATGGGTAAAGGCTTGGCAATCGAACCAAGCGAAGGGATTTTACGTGCACCTGCAGACGGTCAAATCGCCTTAGTATTTAAGACTGGCCACGCTGTAGGGATGACAACTAAAGATGGCGCCGAAATCTTGATGCACATCGGAATGGATACTGTCAGTCTTGAGGGTAAAGGATTTAAGACCTTAGTTCAAAAAGACCAAGCAGTTAAAGCCGGTGATCCACTAGTTGAATTTGATATTCAAGCAATTAAAGCTACAGGACTAGAAGTCACAACACCAATCATCATTACTAACACTGCTAGTTACCATGATGTTCAAATGATTGCTGATGGGGATGTTAAAGTCGGAGATGCAATTCTCAAATTAAGCTAGTTAGTGGTTGATCTAAACATCTAAACTAGTATTTAAATGGGGAAATACTAGTTTAATAACAAAGGTAGGTTATTTATGACCTGCCTTTTTGTGTTGCAGGCGAATGTGGTAAAATAAATGGTATGTCATTATTAGAAAGGAAAAAAGCATGTTAGCACAAATTAAAAAGCAAGATTTTACTTTAGCTTTCTATACTGTTCTTCTAGGAATTTTTGCTGGGATTGTTGCTTTAGTATTAGGGAAATTTTTAGACATCATTGAAAAGTTGTTTTTAGGTTTCCACGAAACAAATACAGTTCCAGTTGCGATTCACACAAGTGGATTACATCGCTTCTTATCCGTATCAATTGCGGGGATTATTGTTGCGATTGTTTGGTACTTTTTACGTAATAAGTATAAATTAGTGGGAATCAAGGGGGCTTTAGAAGGTAAAAAGATGCCATTTAGTGGGACAATTATTCATGCGCTCACGCAAATTTTTTACGTTAGTTCAGGGGGTTCAGTTGGGCGTGAATTAGCACCACGTGAAGTCGGGGCCATGCTCGCGCAACTCGCTACTAATTTTAAGTCCAACAAATTTTTTGAATTAGATGAAGAAGATCGCAAGTTACTCATCACCGCAGCCGCCGGTGCTAGTTTTGCGGGAGTATATATCTCGCCGTTAACGGGAACGATGTTTTGTTTAGAAATGTTATACAAGAAATTCAACGCTAAAACTGCTAGTGTTGCGTTAACAATGTCTTCTATCGCAACGCTTCTAGGTTCAATCGAAAAAGGGTTTACCCCTTATTATGTAACCAATCACACCAACTTTGATGTGAAATTCATCCCCTTTGTCATTATCGTAGCTCCCATCATGGGATAATCGGCTCTTATGCGCGCCGTTTAATTCAAGGAGCAACCATGGCAAGAGCTGCTGATCGCAAAATCTTATTTGCCTTGCCAATCGCTGCAATTACCACGGGGGCAATCGCCTCATTTTTCCCACAAATCATGGGTAACGGACGTGGTTTAGCCCAAATGGCTTTTGATGTGAACCATATTGATAAAACAATTATCTTCTGGCTATTATTTGGAGCGGTAGCGAAAATCTTCGTGACTATCTTTGGGTTATGGGCTGGAGCTTTTGGAGGAACGTTAGCACCTTCAATTGGAGCTGGAGCAAGTTTAGGGACGGTGTTGGGGATGATTTACACGATATTTGTCCCAACTGCCAGCTTGCAAGACTGTGCCTTGCTAGGAGCGGTCGCATTTTTAACTGCTACTCAAAGAGCACCAATGATGGCATTTTTCATGATGTTTGAAATTTGTCATCTAGGCTTTGATGCAATTTTACCGTTAGCTTTAGGAGTTGCCTTATCAATTGCATTTGCCAAAGAAATGAAATAATTAACTTAGGACCAATCAAGATATTTTTACAAAATGCAGAAATATCTTGATTGGTCCTATATTTGTATACAAAAAAACAAGCTCCAAAATTTTGAGCTTGCTTTTATCTTAACTAATTGCATTATCAACGAAATGAGCGAGTTCTTGTCCACTAAGACCAGCACTTAAACCAACGAGTAGTTTAATTCTGGCTTTTTGGCCGTTTAAGCCGCGACAAAAAGTAACGCCCATTTTCTTGAGTTGAACGCCACCGCCTTCATAATCGTATACGTCTTCAGCAACACCGTTGAAGCAACGCGATACAAGAACAACGGGGATATTTTTATCGATAATTTTTTGTAAATTCTCTAGTACACGAGGGGGTAAATTACCTGCACCCAAAGCTTCAATAACCAAACCATTCGCATGACTTGCATCAGAAGCAATGAATTCGAGTAATTCAGCATCCATGCCGGCATAACTCTTCAGTAAATAAACATGATCAATTACATGATTGATTGGCAATGCGCGATGATTAAGTAATTCTTCAAAGAAAGTAACATTATTTTTAGAAACAATCCCGATTGGACCAAAAGTAGGTGTTCTAAAAGTCGATACGTTGGTTGTGTGTGTCTTGGTAACGTAACGGGCTGTATGAATTTCATCATTCATAACAACTAAAACACCTTTTCCATATGCTTGGTCGCTCGCAGCAGTCCGAATCGCTGTTTGAAAATTATGAAGTCCATCAGATCCGATTTCATTAGCCGAACGCATTGCGCCGGTTAAAACAATTGGGAAACGATGAGGGATAGTGATATCTAAGAAATATGCTGTTTCTTCAAGCGTATCAGTTCCATGAGTAATGACAACACCATCAAACTTTTCATCATGAGCCGTAAAATTCGTTGTTCTAATGCCAACATTTCCGTGGGGCCAACATGAGGCGAAGGAATATTAAAGATATCTTCCGTTACTAGTTCTAATTGCTGATCGAACGGATTATTAAATTGATTAAGTGGATTTGAAGCGTTAGGAGAAACGGCTCCGTTATCATCTTCTGACATGGAAATTGTTCCTCCTGTGTGGAGTACAAGAATCTTTTTCATATTAATCCTCCTTACTATAATAGCCTAACTTTATTGATTAATGTAGTTAACCATTGAATCCAAAGATGTTTCAAGATTTTTCTTACCTAAATTGTATAAATCTTGGAGTTTTTGTTGATTCTTTTCCAAACGGCTGACTTTAATAGGTTCATCTGGGGCGATTACAAAAATATCCTTAGATTTTTCAAGGGCTTCTAGTTCATCGCAAGTTTCATTGTATTTTACAGGACGGTTAATAGCGGCCCGTACAAAACTAGGGTAGTCTTTATAAGTTAATTCATAAATCTTCTTGGCTGCACGTCCAGTTAAACTCTTACGGTAATCACGGGGACGTGTCCTAACAACGACAATCTTATCGTAGCCCATCTTTTTAGCTACTTTATAAGGAATTGAATCAGCAATTCCACCATCAAGACAAAGGCCGCGATTTGTTAGAATTGGGTTGGAAATTAGTGGCATTGAAGAAGAAGCTTCAAGGGCCTTAATTAAATCATCGCCAACTTCAGGATTTTTAAAAGTTACCAAATTTCCAGTGGTTAAAGATGTAGCACAAATCACAAAATCTGTATCTGAACGCTTATAGGCTTCAGCATCAAAATTTTGCCAGTGTAAACCATGATCTTTAAACAAGAAATCCAGATTAATCACGCTTTCATTTTTTAAAGCATTGCTAACGGCGATATACTCTTTATCATTGCGGTACTTGGTATTAATACTAAATGAACGTTTGTATTGTTTAGCGATATAATTAACACCGTTTAATGAACCGGCTGATACACCAATTACTGCATCAAATTGAATGTCTTTATCCATCAAAGCATCGAGGACTCCTGAAGTATAAAGGCCTCGAAAAGCTCCACCTTCAAGAACTAAAGCTGCTTTATAATACATATAAATCGATCCTTTCCTGTTTAACAAGTAAAGTATATCATAAAATTAAATTTACGATAAAGTCAAAAACAAGCTATAAAAGTTAAAAAAATAATGATAAAAATTTGAGATAGGATTTAAAATATTATATACTAAAAATATCAGTTTAATGATAAAAAATTATATTTTAGATAAATGTTCGAAAGGTAATTCCTTAGTTAATCAGCATGTTTGCAATGTGCAATTATATTGAGGAAGCAACCTTATGTGAGGAATAATAATGAAGATAAAATCTTACTTCAATCGGATGACTCCATCCATGATTGTAGTAACTATCGTGGGGCTAATCGGGAGCATTTTGATTTTAAGTCCAAAAATGATGATGATTTACATCCCAAATAATGAGCAACTGAATTTAATGAAAGAAGCACAATTATATTACAAAGGTGATAGTAATAATATTCTTGAATATAGCAAATATATTTTGTCTGATAACCAATTAACAGAAAGACACTATTTTTTTACCGCCCAATTAGTTTTTTTGAAATTTGCGGTGATTTTCAATCAGTTACTATATAGTTCGACTGAATTTGATATCCGCTTTTTAGGAATGACGTATTTAGGGTTTTACTTATGCGGCTTATATTGGCTCACCAAAGTAGTATTTCCAAGAAATACCAAGCCTAAAAATCGCATTGAGGCCTTATTTTTAGGCTTGGTGGCAGCTCTTTTAGGAGGTTTGCGGTATTTTAATTCTTTTTATAATTTTCCGGTAACCTTGATCACCATAATATACATAACTGCCGCGTGTTTTAACTTGATTCGCTTAAATCGAGTGAAATTTGAAGGGATATTCATATCTCTGTTAATATCGACATCTTTGTTAGTTACAAATGATTTTAAAAACTGGTGGATGGCCGGAATATTTTTTATTTTATTGTGTGTAATTGTGTGGATGCGTTTAAGTGATGCCAAAAAACGGATGTATTTTATTGCCAGTGCATTTTTAATGATGATAATCAGTGGGTGGGCGACATATCATTTTAATAACCCGAAAAATTTAGCGGTACCCCAAAATAAAGTTCAACTTAAAAATAAGCTTTCAAAGCTTCCACCCAATAAAAATGACTTTTAGTCTTACTTAATGTAAGATAGAAAGAAACTGAGAATAAAGAGGGATAATTTATGGAATATTCAATTTATTTTGTGCGGCATGGGCAAACGATTCTTAACCGTTACAACCGTATGCAAGGATGGTGTGATTCGCCATTAACTGAAAAAGGAATCCAAGATGGTCACTTAGCTGGAAAAAGATTAGCTGAAATTAAGTTTGATCATGCCTTTCATAGCGATACTACGCGCGCAACTAAAACTTGCCAATACATATTAGAAGAAAATCAATTTGGTCAAAACCAAACCACAAGTACAGTACCTGAATTTAGAGAAGAAGGCTATGGTTACTTTGAAGGAGCTGATTCAGCGCAAGCATGGTATATGATTGGGGCTGCTCATGAATGCAAGAGCTTCAAGGAAATCATAAAAAACTACAGTATCGAAGCTGCTAAAGACTTCGCGAAAGAAGCTGATCCATTTCACGAAGCTGAAAATAATGAAGAATTCTGGGAACGAATTAATCGTGGTTTTGCACAATTACAATCAATTGCCAAAGATGGCGATAAGATGCTAGTCGTATCACACGGAACCACAATTAGAAGTATTGTTGGTAAATTTGGAAAAGAATTTGATATTACAGTCGGACCCCAAAATGGTTCGGTAACTAAATTAACCATTAAAGATGATGAAATTAAAGTAAATTACTATGGGCAAGTTGACTTAGATGCCCAATACTAAAACAAACCCACTAACTCAAAGGTTTTTAATCCAATGAGTTAGTGGGTTTGTTTTAATATTGCTATAAAAAGTCATCTGATTCCATCCAATATGGAGTATTCCAATCAGTTAGGGGAACGATGGGTTCGTTATTTTTGGTAAATAATGGAACTTCGCCATCAATTGCCCAAGCTTGAATTGTTTCTTCGGGATAACCAAGCAATTTAGCACAAGCAGCAATTGTGATTGCTTCGCGCTTATTATAAACCTCACTTAATTTATTTAAATGAGCGATCCGTGTTTTAGGATTAATCTGGCGTTGGTTATCAGCAGTAAGCGGAACAACTGGTTGATTATTTTCGTCAAGTAAGGGGATATTACCATCAATCGCCCATTTTTTTACGGTAGTGAGCGTATAACCAGTACCTTTAGCAGCTTGGATTAATGTATTATATTTTTCATCGTTAAATGCAGCACGTAAACGCATGATGTTTTGTTCGCGGCGTTCATTACTTGCATTTGCAAAATTATCCAATGTGCCCATAAAACCACTCCGTTTCATTTGTCTTTAGAATGATTTTAGCAAAATCTAAGAAGAATGCCTAGTTGAACTCGAAATTTTTTTAGCGGGATTACCAGCAAAGAAGCTAAAAGCAGGGACGTCACTGGTAACAACACTTCCAGCTCCAATTACCGCGTGTTCATGAATGGTAACCCCAGCTTGAATTGTGACGTGGCCGCCAATTTTGACATCATTTTCAATTTTGATAGGGGCACAAGCAATATTGCTTTTAGGATCTTCAATTAAAGTATTAAAGGTCACGTTTGGTCCAATAAACGTATTTTTACCAATTGAAATCGAAGCATAATCCTTAAAATCAACATCTAAATCGACAATGATATTATCAGCAAGACTAATGTTTGCACCCACCGAAAAGTCGATGGGACCATAAAAAGTAATATCTTGACCAATCTGCTTAAAAAGGGGGAAAAGTAAAAGTGGATTTAGCTCTTGGTTAAATTTTGTTTTTACGGCGGTTATTTTCGAATGATCTTGTTGATTAAAATTAGCTAAAAAAGAAATAAAATTCATAAAACCATCTCCAATCAATGCAACTATAATTTTTCTTTCTAAGTAAAAAATGCCTTCACTAAAACGTGAAAGGCATTTTTTACATTACTACAACACCAGGAATTGTAAAGTCATCTGACTCAGTAACAAGAATATCATCGTATTTATCATTTAGAGAAATTAACTTAGCTTGGTTATCTTCAAATGTAACTTTCTTTACATATGCATTACCGTTTAATTCGGCAATGATAATTTGATTATTACGAACTTCAAAACGTGATTTTACTTTTTTAACAAAAATTACTTCGCCATCACTAAATAGTGGCATCATTGAATCCCCAATTACTCGAACTGCAAAATCGTGTGCAGGTGGTTCGGCGTCTACTTCAATGCGTTCAGGAAGCTCTTCATGTAGCCATTGACCCGTTCCGGCAGATACTTCACCTAAGACAAAAGCATAGTAATGAGATTTTGATTCCTCACGCCGTTGTTCTTCAATTTGTTCATTCAAGTAGTCGAGTACTTTTTGTTGTCTTGGTAATTGGAGGGTATCAAAATTTTTAACCAAGGTAGCTTGGTTTTGAGTAGGTAATTCTTCGTTGAATAAATAATCTGCAGTCTTACCGAAATATTTGCAAATTCGATCAATCGTTTCTGGATTCATTGTCCGCGCACCAGTTTCATAGCGCGTAAGAGTCGTCGCTGTTCCGATACCAACTAAACTGGCAAATTGGGCAGCTGACATTCTTTGTTCTTTTCTTAAATTTCTAATTCTTTTTCCAATTTGTACATTTATATCTGTCATGTGTCTAATTCCTCATCTTTTGTATATACAAATTATACCACTATCAAACTTTTGTGTCCAATATGGAATTTATGAGTTGACAATTTTTATTTAAGGCAATAAAATATAATTCGTAAACCAAAAAGGTATGTAGTTTTGTTATTTAATAATGAAATGGAGTGTAAGTAGATGAGCAAAGAAGAATTTAAAAAACAAATAATAGATAATTTTGATTTACTAGTTGAATCATTTATCACTATCGCAATCATTGCATCATTTAGTATTATCAACCAACAAATTTGGATGTTAAACCTTGATTTAAACCAATTATTATTACTTATCGCTGTTATTGCATTAGAAGCTGCATCATATTTTATTGATAGTGGTCGATTTATCCATTATTTAATTTCAGTAATATATTTTCTTGTAATTGTTCAAAGTGGAATCAAGCCTATTAGTTTAGTAATTATTTTTATCGCAATTGAAATTGCCATTATGGCACAAAATAAGATAGTTGTTGAATAACGAGTTTGTCTGGGAAATAAAAAATTTCCCAGACTTTTTATTTCTCAAGATACAATCGTACGCTAGTTTATGGTATAATTAAGTTCAAAATTTATAAATTTATGGAGTGTGATGATTTCAATGCAGTCTGACATAGTTCAGCTTATATTAATCATTCTTATATTAGGAATTGCGACAATATTTACATTAGCAGAGTACTCATTAATAAAAGTACGCCCAACAGAATTAGAAGCAATGGAACAAACACGTAATGTTAAAGCTTCATTAAAACTACTAAGTAAGTTAACGGAATACTTATCAACTGCTCAAGTGGGGATTACCTTAACTTCTCTTATTTTAGGGTGGATTGGTGAAGAATACATTACTCATTTAATTCTAGAATCTGGATTACTACCAGTCCAATTAGCAAGTAAGTTAGCTCCTTTAATTGGGATTTTGCTATTCACATTTTTACATGCTGTCTTTACTGACTTAGTTCCAAAGAACATTGCGATTGATAAGCCAGTAAAAGTATTACTTGCAATTGTTGGTCCGCTTCAATTCTTCCATATTATCTTTTTCCCATTAGTTTGGATTTTTGATCGGGCCGCAATTGTGGTCACTAAAGCATTAGGTTTTAATGCTAAACCAGAAGAAGATATTTATTCTCAAAGCGAAATTATATCTTTATCTAAAGATGCCACTTTGGCTGGAGAGTTAGATCGTGAAGATTTCTTATATATGCAACGAGCATTTGATATGAATGATAAAGTTGCTGAAGATATCATGATTGATCGGACTTCAGTACAGTTCATAGATAGTAAGAGTACAGTTAAACAAGCGGCTGATTTATATTACCAAACAAAATATAGTCGTTTCCCTGTAATTCAATCTGGCGATAAAGACAATATTGTTGGGTATATTTACTCATATGATTTCACTAAGAAAGCTATGGAAAACCCTAATTTAACTGTTCGGAATATTTTACGTAATATTCCAGCGGTTTATGAAGGACAACCAATTGTTGAAATTTTAAGAATCATGATTAAACAACAAGTTCCAATCGTTTCTGTTTTAGACGAATTTGGTGGAACAGCGGGGATTATCACCGATAAAGATATTTACGATGAACTTTTTGGTAGTGTGCGTGATGAAACTGATCACGTTGCTGATGATCAAGTAACTAAAAATGAAGATGGTAGCTACATTGTTAGCGGAAAAATCACTTTATATGATTTCGAACGTTACTTTGAAACAGAAGTAGCCGAATTTGAGGAAAGTGAAGCCGTAACTTTAAATGGATATTTCTTAGAAAAATATCATGATAAGATTAAAGTTGATGAACCAACTGAAATTGAAGGCTTTACACTAACACCATTAGATTTTGAAAATGTCTACGTGAGCGAGTTTAAAGTAAACCGTTCAAAATAATATCAAAGATAATTAAAAAGCTTCTCAAATAATTTGGGAGGCTTTTTTAATGTCTTAACAATACAAAAACCGTTAAGTTTCAGAGCTTAACGGTTTCTATAAATTATTTAATGCATCTCGCGTTGCATCGTCATCTATGTGAGTATATAAGGTTGTCGTTGATGTTGAAGAGTGTCCTAATTGTTGCGCCGTCAAAACCAAGCTATTAGTTTGTTTATATAGCCGGGTTGCTAAAGTGTGGCGTAATTTGTGCGGTGTTACTCTGACTTTAAAGTTTTCCGAATATTTGGCAACCATCTTTTCAATGGCATTACCAGTTATTCGTTTAGCTTGCCCGCGACTTTTAGCGAGAAAGAAGGCTTTTTCGTACTTGTCAGGTTGGTAACGTTCTTGGCGAATATCACGATAACGTGCAAGATATTCCATTGCAAAAGCTGCAATTGTGACAGAATCTTTTTTTCCACCTTTACGCATTACAGAAACAGTATTCCGCTCAAAATTTAAATCTTCTAAATCAATTCCAACAGTTTCGGTTAAACGCAATCCTGCACCAAGCATAATTGCATTAATTGCAAGATCACGTTCCTTATTTTTATTAAAGTAACTCTTAGCATGAGCCGAGAGTTGAAGTTCATACTTAGAATCAATAAATTCTAAATATTCTTTTGATTCATTTCCTAGAAATAGTTTATCTTCAATTTCTTCAGCACGTGCTTTCAAAGTCTTTTTATCCGTTACATTTGTTAACTGACTCATGACGTTTTTGGAAATATAAGGGCGTTCATTAATATTAGCAGTACTAGTAGCTAAATAATCATAAATAACTTTAATGGCGCTAATGTATCCACGAATAGTTGAAATCGATAGGGTTTCTTTTGATTCAACTTGTGATCCGTCCTTATTCAATTGTTTTTTGTTATTTTTATAACGACTTTGTAAGTATGCTTTATATTGAGTGGTGTGAAGAGGGGTGATTTTTTCTAAATCAGCTGCTGTCACATCTTTCATTGATTCTTTATCGATGATTGCTTCTTGGATTGTCCAGTTAATAAAAGTACTAAATCCGTGGAGATATTCAAGAATTGTATTAGGTGAATATTGATCAGCAATCTTAGAATTGATAAAATCTTTGATGTATTCGGGGCATTCAGGCATCATTTCTCGAATCTTTTCATTAGCTTCGCTTCTTAACATTTATTTCATCCCTTTCTTGTATTATTCAACTTTATATTATAACAGTATATATTGTAAAGTTTATCCATAGGAATTATAACATAAAAAGAGGGGTGTTGTAAAGGAGTAAATGTTATGTTTTAAACTTTCATGTATATTACATGTAAACATTGAGCTATGATAATTGATAAATCACTCGTATCCACCAAACTATAATGTGAAATTTATAGAACATCAACATTTTTAATTATCATTAATTAACACTTAGCTTAACAAATTTATATCTAAATTTAGTCGCTGAAAAATTCTAGTATGTTTAAATCGGATAAATTAACAAAATATCAATCATAAATCTTTAATGATAATCGTAATAAAA
>NZ_BAML01000034.1 GCF_000615845.1 Ligilactobacillus hayakitensis DSM 18933 = JCM 14209 | reverse complement strand
AAATAACATCACTTATGTGATGTTTATATGCACCCATAGCGCAACTGGATAGAGTGTCTGACTACGAATCAGAAGGTTGCAGGTTCGACTCCTGCTGGGTGCATTTATCGGGAAGTAGCTCAGCTTGGTAGAGCACTTGGTTTGGGACCAAGGGGTCGCAGGTTCGAATCCTGTCTTCCCGATTTCAATATTTTATATTGAGTTTATGTTTTCGCGGTGTAGCTCAGCTGGCTAGAGCGTCCGGTTCATACCCGGGAGGTCGAGGGTTCGATTCCCCCTGCCGCGATTAACTTGGACCTTTAGCTCAGTTGGTTAGAGCAGACGGCTCATAACCGTCCGGTCGTAGGTTCGAGTCCTACAAGGTCCATTGTAGGTTTTCTACATTGGATTTTATTAGTTGAATATGGAGGATTACCCAAGTCTGGCTGAAGGGAACGGTCTTGAAAACCGTCAGGTGGGTCAAACCACGCAAGAGTTCGAATCTCTTATCCTCCTTTTTTATTATCGCGGGATGGAGCAGTCTGGTAGCTCGTCGGGCTCATAACCCGAAGGTCGTTGGTTCAAATCCGGCTCCCGCAATATTGGTTCATTGGTCTAGTTGGTTAGGACGCCTGCCTGTCACGCAGGAGACCACCGGTTCGAATCCGGTATGGACCGTAATGGCTCGGTAGCTCAGTCGGTAGAGCAAAGGATTGAAGCTCCTTGTGTCGGCGGTTCGATTCCGTCCCGCGCCATCAAATTTTAATATGCGGGTGTAGTTTAGTGGTAAAACCACAGCCTTCCAAGCTGTTGTCGCGAGTTCGATTCTCGTCACCCGCTTTATATGGGCCTATAGCTCAGCTGGTTTAGAGCGCACGCCTGATAAGCGTGAGGTCGATGGTTCGAGTCCATTTAGGCCCATCTATATGGAGAAATACTCAAGTGGCTGAAGAGGCGCCCCTGCTAAGGGTGTAGGTCGGTAACACGGCGCGAGGGTTCAAATCCCTCTTTCTCCGTATGGCCCGTTGGTCAAGTGGTTAAGACACCGCCCTTTCACGGCGGTAACATGGGTTCAAATCCCGTACGGGTCATTTTTATATTATCGCGGGATGGAGCAGTCTGGTAGCTCGTCGGGCTCATAACCCGAAGGTCGTTGGTTCAAATCCGGCTCCCGCAATATTGGTTCATTGGTCTAGTTGGTTAGGACGCCTGCCTGTCACGCAGGAGACCACCGGTTCGAATCCGGTATGGACCGTTTGTGACTATATTATTTAACCATCCAAAAGGATGGTTTTTTTATTTTATGGGATTTTATAACGTAATGAAGATATCATAAGAATATATTTTATTAGAGTTTTAAATATGTTAAACTTATAATCGTTACAAATCATTCCCGAAAGGATTCGTTTATTACGAAGATGCCTTGTAACCAAAATATATGAATTAATGGGGGAATTATACAAAATGACAGAAAAAAGATTATTTACTTCAGAATCTGTTTCTGAAGGACACCCAGATAAAATTGCCGATCAAATTAGTGATGCAATTTTAGATGCAATGCTAAAAGAAGATCCAAAAGCTCGTGTTGCAGTTGAAACTACTGTAACAACTGGGCTTGTAGTTGTTGTAGGTGAAGTATCAACTAGTGCGTATGTTGATATTCAAAAAGTAGTACGTCAAACTATTAAGGAAATCGGATATACTAATGGAAAATATGGTTTTGATGGTGATAATTGTGCCGTACTAACTGCAATTGATGAACAATCTTCTGATATTGCTCAAGGTGTAGATGAATCATTAGAAATTAAAGAAGGCCAAAGTGATCCGCTTGATCAAATTGGTGCGGGTGATCAAGGGATGATGTTTGGATATGCAATCGATGAAACACCTGAATTAATGCCGCTACCAATTGCTTTAAGTCATAGATTAACACGTAAACAAGCTGAATTACGTAAGAATGGAACTTTATCTTATTTAGGACCTGATGCAAAAGCTCAAGTAACAATGGAATATGATGAAGCTAATAAACCTGTGAGAGTAGATACTATCGTGTTATCAACTCAACATGATGATGGGGTTGAATTGGATGTAATTCGTGAAGATGTAATTAACAAAATTATTAATCAAGTAATTCCGAATGAATATCTAGATGAAGAGACAAAAATTTTCGTTAATCCAACAGGTCGTTTTGTTATCGGTGGCCCACAAGGGGATGCTGGTTTAACAGGACGTAAAATTATCGTTGATACTTATGGTGGCTTTGCTCATCATGGTGGTGGAGCTTTTTCAGGAAAAGATGCTACTAAAGTTGACCGTTCCGCTAGTTACGCTGCAAGATATGTTGCTAAGAACATTGTTGCAGCTGGAATTGCTTCTCAAGTAGAAATTCAACTCGCATATGCAATTGGGGTATCTCATCCGGTTTCAATTTCTGTTGATACTTTTGGAACAGCAAAAGTTTCTGATGATGCATTAATTGCTGCAATCCGTGAGGTATTTGATCTTAGACCAGCTGGAATTATTCAAATGCTCGACTTGCAACGTCCAATTTATAAGAAATCAGCTGCATATGGACATTTCGGTAGAACAGATGTTGACTTCCCATGGGAAAGAACTGATAAAGTAGAAGAGTTAAAATCAATATTGAAAGTAAACTAATTCTTGAATATTTAGAGATTATTTGATATTATCAAAGTTAATATTTAACGATGATGAGGAATAGTAGGGATTGAGAAATTTTCAGAGAGCGTATGGTGCTGAGAATACGTAATTTATTAATCTTGAACTCGCCTCGGAGTTTCTTATTGAAAATAATTATTAGTAAATAAGAGCGGTACTTGCGTTATAAAGTAAAGAGCTAGTATTTGATTACTAGAAGTTAGGTGGTACCGCGGTTTAATTCGTCCTATGTGAATGCTTATTTGCATTCGTATAGGATTTTTTTATTATATTGTGAAAGGAAATACTAAGATGGCATTTAATCATAAAGAAGTTGAAAAAAAATGGCAAAAATATTGGGAAGAAAATAAAACTTTCAAAACTGGAACAGATAAGGAAAAGAAAAACTTTTATGCGTTAGATATGTTCCCTTATCCATCAGGACAAGGACTACACGTTGGGCACCCTGAAGGATATACAGCAACAGATATCGTTTCTCGTATGAAACGGATGCAAGGGTATAATGTATTACATCCAATGGGATGGGATGCTTTTGGTTTACCTGCTGAACAATATGCTTTAAATACAGGAAATTCTCCAAGGGAATTTACAAAGAAAAATATTAACAATTTCCGTCGTCAAATTAAATCATTAGGTCTTTCTTATGACTGGGATCGTGAAGTTAATACTACAGATCCATCATACTACAAGTGGACACAATGGATTTTTGAACAACTCTATAAACGTGGTCTTGCATACGAAGCAGAAGTACCTGTTAACTGGAGTCCAGATTTAGGAACTGTTGTTGCTAATGAAGAAGTAATCGATGGTAAGACAGAACGTGGAGGTTTTCCAGTTATTCGCAAGCCAATGCGTCAATGGGTCTTAAAAATTACTGCTTATGCTGATCGTTTAATTGATGATTTAGAAGATTTAGATTGGCCAGAAGCAATTAAAGAACAACAACGTAATTGGATTGGCCGTTCAATTGGAGCTTCAATCCGTTTTGCAGTTGATGGAAAAAAAGACACAAGTATTGAAGTATTCTCAACTCGCCCAGATACAATTTTTGGTGCAAGTGCATTAGTCTTAGCTCCAGAACATGAGTTAGTTTCAGAATTAACAACCGCAGAAAATAAAGAAGCAGTTGATGCATATGTTAAAGAGGTATCACATAAATCTGATCTTGAACGTACAGATTTAGCTAAAACTAAATCAGGTGTATTTACAGGTAGTTATGTGATTAATCCTGTAAACAGTGAAAAAGTCCCTGTATGGATTGCTGATTATGTGTTAGCAACTTACGGAACAGGTGCAGTTATGGTTGTGCCTGCACATGATGACCGTGATTATGAATTTGCAACTAAATTTGGATTGGACATCGTACCAGTTATTGATGGTGGCGATATAACTAAAGAAGCATATACCGGAGATGGTATCCACATTAATTCTGACTTCTTGAATGGATTAGAAAAACAAGAAGCTATGGATAAGATGATTAAGTGGCTTGAAAATGAGGGATGCGGCGAAAAGAAAGTTAACTATCGCTTACGTGACTGGTTATTTTCTCGTCAAAGATATTGGGGTGAACCAATTCCTGTAATCCATTGGGAAGATGGCGAAACAACATTAGTTCCTGAAGAAGAATTGCCATTGATGCTTCCTAAAACAAATGATATCAAGCCTTCAGGAACAGGGGAAAGCCCATTAGCTAACTTAGATGATTGGGTAAATGTGGTTGATGAAAACGGTCGTAAAGGTAAACGTGAAACTAATACAATGCCACAATGGGCAGGTAGTTCATGGTACTTCTTACGTTACATTGATCCACATAATTCAGAAGCATTAGCTGATTATGAAAAATTAAAAGAATGGTTACCTACAGATCTATATGTCGGTGGGGCTGAACATGCCGTATTACACTTACTTTATGCTCGATTCTGGCATAAATTCTTATATGATATTGGAGTTGTTCCAACAAAAGAACCATTCCAAAAATTAGTTAACCAAGGGATGATTCTTGGTTCTAACCACGAAAAAATGTCTAAGTCTAAAGGTAATGTTGTTAACCCTGATGATATTGTAGAACAATATGGGGCAGATACATTAAGATTATATGAAATGTTTATGGGACCTTTAGATGCTTCAATTCCTTGGAGTGAAGAAGGTTTAAGTGGTGCTAATAAGTTTATCAATCGTATTTGGAACTTATTAATTGATGAAAATAATAACTTAAGAGATAGAGTTACAACGTTAAATGATGGTAAATTAGATAAAATTTACAACGAAACAGTTAAAAAAGTAACAGAAGACTTTGAAGAAATGCGCTTTAATACAGCTATTTCTCAAATGATGGTCTTTGTTAACAATGCAAATAAAGCTGATTCACTTCCTTTAGAATATGTTGAAGGTTTTGTTAAATTAATCGCTCCGGTTGTTCCACATATCGCAGAAGAATTATGGAATAAACTAGGGCATGAAGAAAGCATTACTTACGCAACATGGCCAACATTTGATGAAGCTAAGTTAGTCGAAGCAAATGTGGAAATTGTTGTACAAATTCTTGGCAAGGTACGTCAACACCTTACAATTAGCAAGGATACAACAAAAGAAGAAATGGAAAAATTAGCATTGGCTGATCCAAAGATTCAAGAATTACTTGAAGGAAAAGAAATTAAAAAGGTCATTGCTGTTCCAGGAAAACTAGTTAATATCGTTGCAATGTAATTGATAAAAGAGTTAGGAAAGAAGTTTCCTAGCTCTTTTTAATTTGGTAGGAATTGATTTTTGATATTAGTTGCTATAAAATATTACAAGAAAACTGAATATTTTGATTGGTTATCAAGAGTAAATAATCTTGATAAAAAATATCAGATTTTTACATTATTGAGATCGGAGTTTATAAACATGAAAGATGAACTTTCACGCGCGTTAACGCATCGCCACGTACAAATGATTGCAATTGGTGGTGCGATTGGAACAGGTTTATTTTTAGGATCTGGTTCAGCGATTCAAAAGGCGGGTCCCGCAATTATTATTGCGTACTTAATTGCAGGAATCTTTTGTTTCTTTATGATGAGAGCAATTGGAGAGTTAATCCTATCTGACTTGTCCAAAACTTCATTTATTGAATTTATCAAGCGATATATGGGGCGTAGTTGGGAATTTATAATTGGTTGGACTTATTGGCTTTGTTGGATGAGTTTAGCGATGGCTGATTTAACTGCGAGTGGGATATATTTGAAATACTGGTTTCCTAATTTACCTCAATGGGTAACCGCATTAGGAATTATCTTAATTTTATTAGTATTTAATTTATTAAGTGTTGGATTATTTGGTACTTTGGAATCATGGTTTTCAAGTATTAAAGTTGCAGCTATTATTGCATTAATCGCTACTGGGGTTATTTTATTGTTTGCTCATGCAAATGTGGGTGGTCGTGAAGTAACTATAAGTAATCTAGTAAATCATGGAGGCATATTACCTAAAGGTTTTAATGGATTTTTTGCCGCTTTTCCAATGGTAATCTTTGCATTCACAGGAATTGAAATGGTAGGATTAACTTCAGGAGAAACTGCTAACCCACAAAAAGACTTACCACAAGCTATTAATTCATTACCAATTAGAATTGGTTTATTCTACATTGGATCAATGTTTGTATTAATGTGTATCTATCCTTGGAATGAAATTGTTACTTCATCAAGTCCATTTGTACAAGTATTTGAAGGAATTGGAATTAAGTTTGCTGCTGGAATTATTAATTTCGTTGTTTTAACAGCAGCTTTATCTGCATGTAATAGTGCAATCTTTTCAACTAGTCGAACAACTTATGTTCTTTCAAAAGGAGGACATGCAAATGCTAAATTAAGTCAAACAAATAAGCGAAATGTTCCAGTTCACTCCCTTATCTTATCTTCATTGGTATTATTTATTGCAGTAATTTTAAACTATGCTTTACCAGCAACTGTTTTTGAGATTATTTCAGGGGTGGCAACAGTTAGTTTTGTATTTGTATGGATTGCTTTAGTGTGGTGCCACTACAAGTATCGTCAATTGAATCCTCAAAAAAATAGCACATTCAAGATGCCACTATACCCATTTAGTAACTTCTTGACCATTCTATTTTTTATTGGAGTTCTAATTTTATTAGCATTTAGCAAGAGTACCTTGACATCATTAGAATTTTCTATTGTTTGGTTTGTGGGATTAGCTTTAATTTATTTTGTATTTAATAAAAATAAAAGTAATAAATAGTGATAAAAGAGTTGAGTAAAGTTACTCAATTCTTTTTTATTTGTAAGTTTTCAAGAAAATTTGCAGCGATTTCAGAAATGTTTTAAAATAAAGGAATTGAGTAAATTTGGAAGTAGGAAGATACAAATGAACGAAGAAACTAAAAGTGGAATTATTCAAAATTCTACTCAGAAAAATGATAATCATAATCAGGAGAATAATTCTAAATCTGAGATGCTAAAAGGCTCTGCTTGGATGACAGCCGGTAGTATCTTTTCGCGAATTTTAGGGGCAATTTACATTATTCCTTGGGCAATTTGGTTTGGAAATAATTATCTTCAAGCCAATGCATTATTTACTAAAGGATATAATGTATATGCAATTTTCTTAATGATTTCAACTGCTGGAATACCATCTGCGGTAGGAAAACAAGTAGCACACTACAATTCTCTAAATGAATATGGAGTTGGAAGACAGCTTTTTAAGAAAAGTTTAGTTGTAATGTTTGGTTTTGGTTTAATGAGTGCGATAATTCTGTGGGGAATCTCGCCTTTAATATCTCAAGGTGATACTAGATTAATTCCAGTGTACCGTTCATTGGCATTAACGTTGTTATTAATTCCAGTAATGAGTTTGACACGCGGATTTTTCCAAGGCTATCTAGATATGGAGCCATTTGCGATTTCTCAATTTGTTGAACAGCTTGCTCGAATTATCTTTATGTTAGCCTCAGCATATTTTATTTTAAATGTGCAACATGGATCTTATAAAACTGCGGTTGTTTATTCAACATTTGCTGCTTTTATTGGGGCAGTTGCTGGGTTATTAGTATTAGTTTACTATTTCTTCAAAAGAAGAAGTAAGTTAAATTCATTATTAGCTAGCAGCAATAATGAATTAGAAGTAAAAGATGGTAAATTAATTAAAGAAATCATCTATCAATCAATCCCATTTATTTTAATAACTTCTACAACAACAATATATAACTTACTTGATCAATATACCTTCCCAGATGTTATGTCATTATTTACTAACTTAAGTATGGCAAAAATTAATGAATTGTATGCATTATTTGCTGGGAATGCTAATAAATTAATTATGATTTCAATTTCAATTGCAGCTTCAATGGCAGATACTGCAATTCCTCTTTTATCAAAGGCGATAACAAAAGGAAATAAAAAAGATGTTGCAACGGCAATTATAGATGCCCTTGAATTATTTTTCTTTATTATGTTGCCAGCTTCATTAGGGATGGCGGCAGTTGCAAAACCATTATATATTTTATTTTATCCATATGATTATACTGGGATATATGTCTTAGCTTTCTCAGCATATATTGCATTATTTATTGGATTATTTATGGTTTTAGGAGCCTTGTTGCAAGGAATTTATCAAAATAAAGTTGCGATAAAATATGCATTTTATGGTGTAGTTGTTAAATTTATTATTCAAATGCCATTGATTATAATGTTAGGCGTTTATGGCCCATTAGCTTCAACGGCAATTGGTTTAACTGTAAGTAATATTTTATGTTTTAGATTCTTATATTATAAATATGATTTACAAGTTAATGAACTTCAAAAAAATGTTAATTTAATGATGATTTATAGCATGATTATGTTTGTGATTGTTTTAATCCTTTCATTTGGTTTAAGTCATTTTATGAATGTTCATAGTAAGTTCCAAGCATTGATTATTTTAGCAATTACTGCAGGATTAGGTGGATATGTATATGCATACCTAACACTAAAATCTAGATTAATTGATGACGTACTTGGTGAAAGTAAATCAGATGGTTTACGTCGAATATTAAGGGTGAAATAGATGCGATTAGATAAATTTATCAGTACTTATACTCAATTAACTCGATCCCAAGCTAAAAAGGATTTAAAAAAAGGGTTAATCAGGGTTAATGGAATTGTTCAAACTGATAGCAAATTTAAAGTAAATCTCAGCGATGATCAAGTTCAATATCAAGGAGAAAAAATAATTGTAAAAGATAATTTTTACTATATTTTAAATAAACCCAAGGGTGTTGTTACTGCTAATTCTGATAAACTATACCGGACGGTTATGGATTTGATAGCTAAAGAAGATTTTAGAGATGATTTGTTTGCTGTTGGAAGATTAGATAAGGACACGACAGGAATTTTAATAATTACGAATAACGGAAAATTTGCCCATAATATTCTCGCACCTAATAAACACGTATCTAAAACCTATCAAGCATTGGTTACAGGAGAAATTACTAAAGAAGAGACCCTTCTTTTTAAACAAGGAATTACTCTTAAAGATGGAACAAAATTGAAACCGGCTGAATTAGTGATTGAAAGTTATGATGAGATAAAAGATGTATCCAATGTAAAAATTGTTATATCAGAAGGTAAATATCATCAAATTAAACGTATGTTTGGTGCGTTAGGGCAAAGAGTCTTAGAGTTACATCGGTTAAAAATTGGTGAGTTGACGTTACCAAGTACTTTGAAATCTGGAGAATATCAGGAAGTAGATGTTGCTACACTAGAAAAATATTTTCCAAATACAATGTAGGAGCATGTTTCAATGGAAAATTTAGATTTAATTCATCATATTGCAATCATTGGTACTGATTATGAAAAAATGTATGATTTTTATGTTAATAAATTAGGTTTTAAATTAATTGATTACCATGAAAGAAAAGATGACATTTTATTTAATGTCGGTTGTGGAAATTTAGTTTTAGAAATATTTATTAAACCTAATGCCCCCAAAAGGCCGCACTTACCAATTCCTGAAAATCAAGGGCTACGGCATTTAGCTTTTAAAGTAAATGATGTAGCTGCAATGTTAGCAGAATTTGATAGCTTAAATATTAAGCATGAAGAATTGCGCTATGACGATTTTAATCAAAGAAAAATGGCATTTTTCTTTGATCCTAGTGGACAACCATTAGAAATTCATGAATAAATTTTAAAATAGGGTTACTGTTACAGTAATTCTATTTTTTGTAATTTCTTTTAAATGATATTTAAGTGAACCTATGTTATAATTTTTGTAAATATTTTTAGGGGAGTGATTAAATGGTAAATGAGTATCCACAAGTTATGACCATAGCAGGATCAGATTCAGATGGATCTGCAGGGATGCAAGCTGACATGAATACATTTTTATCACATAAAGTTTATGGAATGTCAGTTCTAACAGCTTGTGTTGCTGGAAATTCATATGGGATTCATGCAAGTGTGGGATTACCACAAGAATTTATCATGAAGCAATTTGAAGTTTTAGCTGATGATTTTAAAATTAAAGCGGCTAAAACAGGGATGCTTGGAGATACAGCAACAATTAATACAGTAGTTGCAGCATATAAGAAATATGATTTTGGTCCATTGGTAGTTGATCCAGTAATTATTACGAAACATGGAAATATGTTACTTGAAGAGGATGCTTATCAAACTTTAAGAACAGAATTAATACCATTAGCAACAGTATTAACACCCAATTATTATGAAGCACAAAAATTGGCTGAAATGCAACTAAATTCAAAATCAGATGTTAAATCAGCAGCTAAAAAATTACAAAAAATGGGTGCTAAAAATATCATAATTAAAGGAAAACATGAACCAGGACAAACAGATGTTTTCGATTATGTATTACTAGAAAATGGAAAAGATTTTTGGTTAGATCATCCTTATTATCAAACAACCCATTTTAATGGAACTGGGGACACTTTATCAGCTGCAATTGCTGCTCATTTAGCAACTGGTAAGTCAATGGAAGATGCAATTAAATTAGCACAAAAATACACGTATGAAGCTTTAGTAAATGAAATTGAAGTTGGACATAAGTTTGGACCAATTAATCATTTTATTTAGTGAAGTTATAACTTAAATAAACAGTAATAAAAGACTTGATAATTTCGTTTTATAAACGTGATTATCAAGTCTTTTTAAATAGATTAAAATCTAGAAGTTATTCAAATTTTTTCATTACTGCAGGAATCTGAGAAATTAATTTGGTTGGAAGAACCACATAATTTTCTTTAGCTAATTCTTGGGCAACATATGTATGGAAATAAACGGCTGCATCGATAATTTCGTTCAAATTATGATTTTTATTAAATTGAGCAATAAAACCACCTAAAATCCCTGCGAGGGTATCACCCATACCACCAGTTGCCATGTAAGGACCACCAATCTCTAAAGTGCTGATTAACCTATTTTTGTGGAAAATTTCTGTATGGTATTTTTTCAGGATAACTGTAGCGTTAAGAAACGCTTGGATTTTTTGAGAAGTTGAAGTTGTTTGTTCTGGAATTAAAATGTGACTTAAACGTTGCCATTCCATTTGATGTGGCGTATAAATTATTTGCGCAGCACTTGTAGTTGCTAATTCTTTCAAATGGGTATTTTGAGAAATTATTGTAATTGCAGATCCGTCAATAATACAAGTATGTCTGCTTCTGAGATTTGTTAAACAAACTTGGACAATTTCCTGGGCGCGAATATCATCTCCCAAACCAGGCCCTAAAATAATAACGTCAGCACTTGCAATACTGTCACTAAGGGCAATTTTATCAAAATAATTAACAAACATCGCTTCAGGAACGCGAGCGTGAAGAGCAGTTAGGTTTTCTTTGTTGGTTGCACAAGTAACAAGTCCGGCGCCGCTTGAAACGCTTGCTGCAGTCGCCATAATAATAGCGCCCCCATAATTTATGTTTCCGCCAATGGTTAAGACACGTCCAAAATCACCTTTGTGAGATTGAAGGGGCCTTGGTTGAATAATTTTTGTTAGAATTTTATCTGAAATAATCATAAAATACCACCTTGTAACTTTTATTCTAGTATAAATCTTTTAGAAGAAAGATACTAGATATGGTAAAATTAAAAGAAATAATAATTTTTGAAGGGATTGTTTTTATGACGATTGATTGGAAAAAAGAAGTCGAAGCTAGAAAAGATGATTTCTTAGCAGATTTACAAAGAATGTTAAAAATTGAAAGTGTACGTGATGAATCTATAGCAACTGCTGATGCACCACTTGGACCTGGTCCAAAAGCTGCTTTAGATGAATTTTTAACTATTGCTGAAAAAGATGGTTTTAAAACTGAAGAATTTGATGGTTTAGCAGGACATATTGAGTTTGGTGATGGTAAAGAAGATTTAGGAATTTTAGCCCATGTTGATGTTATGCCAGCTGGTAAAGGATGGGAAACAAATCCGTTTGAACCAACAATTAAAGATGGCCGCATCTATGCTCGTGGTGCCTCTGATGATAAAGGACCAAGTATGGCGGCATACTATGGATTAAAAATTATCAAAGAATTAGGATTACCCGTAAGTAAGAAAGTTAGATTTATTTTAGGTACTGATGAAGAAAGTAGTTGGCGTGGAATGACACATTACTTTGAAAAATTACCAAAGCCAACTATTGGATTTTCTCCTGATGCAATGTTCCCAATTATCAATGGTGAAAAAGGGAACTTCACGATGGAAGTTAAATTTCCAAAAGTAGCATCTACAAAATTAGTAAGCTTTACTTCTGGGTTACGTGATAATATGGTTCCAGGGGATGCTAAAGCTATTCTTGAAGGCGTTTCTTTAAATGAGATTAAAGAAGCATTTGCTAAATTTGTTGCAGCAAATGAGCTTGATGGCCAAGTAACAGCTAATGATGATCAAGTGGAAGTATATTTAGTTGGTAAAGCTGCCCATGCTCAAGAACCAAGAAATGGATTAAATGCGGGAACATTCTTGGCCCAATTCTTAATGCCATTTATGGAAGATGATGAAGCCTTAAGATTCTTAACATTTGCTGGTCAAAAATTACATTTAGATTCACGAATGAACAATTTTGAATTAGCCTTTACTGATGACGTAATGGGTGACTTAACAATGAACGCCGGAATTTTCAACTTTGATAGTAATGGTGGTTCAATTACATTGAATTTCCGTTATCCAAAAGGTATTGAAGACAAAGTAATCTTTGATGCAGTAAGTAAAGTTGCAAAAGAATTTGGCGCAGATGATTTTGTTAAAGGAAAAGCAATGGTACCGCACTATGTTTCTCCAGATGATGAGTTAGTTCAAACATTATTGAAAGTATATTCAAAACAAACTGGTCAAGAAGCAAAAGGCCGAGTTGTTGGTGGTGGAACATACGGACGTTTACTTGAACGTGGGGTAGCATTTGGAGCCCAATTCCCAGGAGCTGTAGACACTATGCACCAAGCAAATGAATATATGGAATTAGAAGATTTATATCGTTCTATTGAAATTTACGCTGAAGCAATTTACGAATTAATTAAATAAATAGTAAAAAGAGACTGAAATATCAAATTTCAGTCTCTTTTTACTATTTTTTGGGAAAGCTAATAGCAGTACCATAACCATGTAAAAGCATGTATTTAGGGCCAACAGAAACGCGAACAATTTGAGGTTCAAAACGAACATCAATAACACCATCTGCCCCCAAGTCACTCGCAGCAACTTCCAATTTTTGTTGAACCTGTTTGTATAAAATATCAAATTGATCCACTTCGTCGATTTCTTCAGCTTTTAAGGTTTTTTTGACTGTAGCATTAACAATTCCTTTTAAAATGTATGATTGATTTAAGTTAGTTGTTGATAAAAACATATAATCACCTTCGTTATTTTGTCATATATCTACATAATAGCATATTAAAAATCAAAAAAATTAAAAAAAATAATAATTTTTTTTGCGTTAAAAATTATACTGATTGTATATTTATCGAAAGTTTAAAAAATAACTATAAATATATTGTTTTATAATACATAAGAAATTACTAATATATAAATTAGGAAGTTAACA
>NZ_BAML01000035.1 GCF_000615845.1 Ligilactobacillus hayakitensis DSM 18933 = JCM 14209 | reverse complement strand
ATGTTTTTATAAGAAACATAACCTTAAGGTTTTTTATATTTATAATATTGTTAACCTTACTTTATTATTAGTAAGTAAATTTGATTTCTAAATTTTCTTGTTCGGACAAGTCCGCATTTGGGTATTTACGTTTGAGTGCAGTCAATAGGATTCTTTTTGCAAGATTCCCGTTTCGCGCTAAGATAGGACCGTGGAAATATGAACAGTACACATTTTTGAAAATTGCACCTTCAGATTTATCTTTTCCGTTATTACCATGACCTTGTTGAATAATTCCCAGTGGTTTTTCTCCTTCTCCTAAGTAGGTAACACCATTGTGATTTTCAAACCCATGGTAAATTTCACCGGTTTCTTCGTTTTTAATTATGATATCACCAATAAAGCGGTTATTAATTTGGCTTTCAGTGTAATGTGGAAGAGCATGAATTCCTTCGATTCTTTCACCATTTGCACCAATATAGTACTTTCCTAGTAGTTGGTACCCACCGCAAATTGCTAAAATAGGACCGCCATCATTAATGAATGATGTGATACTATCTTTTTTTGATTGAATATCTTTTGAAACAATGACTTGCTCGTAATCTTGGCCACCGCCAAAAAATGCGATATCGAATTTTTTAGGATCAAATGTATCGTTTAATGAGATGATTTCACTTGTAAGTTCGATATTCATTTTTTTAGCATAATATTCTAAAACAAGAACATTGCCAATATCTCCGTATGTGTTAAGTAAGTCACCATAAAGATGAGCTAAATGTAATTGATACTTCATAATTAGTCCATGCCTCCATCAATATAGCCTTGGTCAGAAAGAAGTTTACGTAATTGTAAGACTGCAGTATATGTTGCTAAAACATATACATTTTTTGTAGGCATCCCTTTAATAAATTCTAGAACATCAGTGAGTTTTTCGCGTTGATCAAAGTTTTCTTCAGGAACGCCAGCAACACGTAATCTAAAAGTGATGTCGCGATATCTTTCTCCACCGGTTAAGACCGAAGGGATTTTATCAAATGGTAGATTTTCAAAATTCCCATCCCAAATCCAGCTAGTATCAATGCCATCAGCATAGTTAGCATTTAAAAGAACTGCAAGTGAGAAAGGTTCTTTATCTGTTTTAATCATTTCTAATACTTGGTCTAGACCTACCGGATTTTTAACTAAAATTAAAGTAACATTTTTATCGTTTAGTTTGAAAACTTCTTGACGACCAAATACTTTTTCATCATTTGAACTCAAAGCATGTGTTGCTTGAGAAGCAGCAACTTCTAATTCCATACCGACAGCATATGCAGCTAGTGCATTGTAAATATTGTACGTACCACCAATATGTAGATGGATAGCTTCATTATTAATCTCAAAAGTTGAATCTTGTGGGGTTTGGTCAATAACCTTTGTTACTTTATAAGTAAGTTTAGGACGTTTAAAGTCACAATTTGGACAGTAATACTTGCCTAAATTACTATAAATTCTATTTTTATAATGTAAGATATTTTGGCAGTGAGGACATAGAAGGCTGTCGGTATTGGCAGGTGCCATTTGCTCTTTGTCGTCCTTATCATCAAAACCATAATAAATTACTTCATTTTCCAAATCACGGCTGTTGAATATAGGAGCATCTCCATTAGCAATGATTTTTGCTTGAGGATGCATCCGTACACCTTTTAAAATTTTTTCATATGTTGAATATATTTCACCGTAGCGATCCATTTGGTCACGGAATAAGTTAGTGAAAACAAATATGGAAGGGGTGATGTATTCACAAATAATCGGAACATTTGCTTCATCGGTTTCTAAAACAGCAATTTTTTTACCAGATTTACCTTTCTTGGCAGTCAAAAATGCAGAAACAATACCTTGTTTCATATTTGAACCACTTGGATTTGTTAGAATATTTGGATACTTTTCTTGTAAAACTTTTACGGTTAATGCAGTGGTTAAAGTTTTTCCGTTTGTACCAGTTAAAATAACAATTTCATAGTCTTTAGCTAATGTACCTAGAACATCTGGGTCGATAGAAAGAGTAATTTTTCCTGGAAGAGAAGTACCACCATTTGTAAATTTGTGTAAAAACCAATATGAAGATTTTCCAGCGAAAATTGCAGCTGAACTTTTTAAACTCATGTAAAGGTCCTCCAACTTTTATTATTTCAATGTTATCATGATAACATATATAGAAGAGTTTTCATATTTATAAAGTTTTCGTGATTAATAATTAAACAATATAATTTCATGGATGAATTTTCTGTCAAAATAATATATACTTATTTTTAGATGAATTTTTAAGGAGGGAATTTGAGTGGCACAGTTATTTTTTCGTTACGGCGCTATGAATAGTGGAAAAACAATTGAAATTCTTAAAGTTGCTCATAATTATGAGGAACAAGGAAAGAAAGTCATGATTTTTACTAGTGGTTTAGATGATCGTGATGAGATAGGTGTTGTTTCAAGTAGAATTGGAATGAAACGACCAGCTACTCCAATTTTTGACGAAACAGATATTGTTGAAGAAGTTTTAAAAAATGATGAGAAAATATCGTGCGTGCTCGTTGATGAGGCTCAGTTTTTATCGAAAAATCATGTGTTACAGTTAACAAAGATTGTTGATGAATATGGCATTCCAGTCATGGCATTCGGATTAAAAAATGATTTTAGAAATGAATTGTTTACCGGTTCAAAATATTTATTGTTGTACGCTGATAAAATTGAAGAAATGAAAACAATTTGTTGGTTTTGCAATAAAAAAGCAATTATGAATTTAAGAGTAAATGATAATAAACCGGTATATGAGGGTGACCAAATTATGATTGGTGGAAATGAGACTTATTACCCTGTATGTAGAAAACATTATTTTAAACCAAAATTAAGTAAATTTTAAAGGAGATAGAAATGGATAAGTTATTTGATAGATTACAAATGCTTGAAGATCGATATGAAGAGTTAGGAGAACTCTTATCAGATCCTGATGTTATTTCAGATACAAAACGTTTTACAAGCCTTTCAAAAGAGATGGCTGATTTACGTGAAGTTGTTGAAAAATACAACAAATACAAGGAAGTTATTCAACAAATCAAGGATGATGAAGAAATGTTAAATGATGGCCTTGATGATGATGAGATGACAATGCTAGTAAAAGAAGAGTTATCTGCTGCTAAAGATGAAAAGGTTACGCTAGAAGAAGATATTAAAGTGTTACTTTTACCTAAAGATCCTAATGATGATAAAAACATCATCATGGAAATCCGTGGTGCTGCTGGTGGTGACGAAGCTAGTTTGTTTGCTGTTGATTTATTTACAATGTACAGTAAGTATGCTGAAAAACAAGGTTGGAATATTGAAGTCATCGATAAAACTACGACTGAAGTTGGTGGTTTCAAGGAAATTGCTTTAATTATTAATGGTAACAGCGTATGGTCTAAATTAAAGTATGAAAGTGGTGCTCACCGAGTACAAAGAATTCCAGTAACTGAATCTGCGGGGCGTGTTCATACATCAACAGCAACGGTTGTTGTAATGCCTGAAGAAGAAGATGTACAAATTGAACTAGATCCAAAAGATATTCGTGTTGATGTTTACCGTGCATCTGGTGCCGGTGGACAACATATTAACAAAACTTCATCAGCCGTACGTATGACTCACTTACCTACAGGGATTGTTGTTGCGATGCAAGATCAAAGATCACAACAACAAAACCGTGAAAAAGCAATGAAAATCTTGAAAGCCCGTGTTTATGATTACTACGCTCAACAAGAACAAAGCGAACATGATGCAACAAGAAAATCTGCTGTAGGTACAGGTGATCGTTCAGAACGTATCAGAACATATAATTATCCTCAAAACCGAGTAACAGATCACCGTATTGGTTTATCATTAAATAAATTAGACCGAGTGATGAACGGTGAATTAGATGATGTCATTGATGCTTTAGTATTATTTGAACAAACTAAAGCAATGGAGAAACTTGAAAATGAATAGTGTCTTCACTTATTTTAAAGCTCAGCAATGGGCTTTTTCTTATGTAAAAAATAAAGATGTAACAAATGAAGAGATAGATCGTATTTTGTGTGGTTTAAAAGGCTGGAATACGACTGATTTGTTGATTAATTATCAAACTGAAATGCCTGAAAATGAATTTGAAGAATTTAAGGCTTTATTAGATAGATTTATTCAGGGAGAACCAATTGCATATTTGCTTGGCTTTCAAAGTTTTTATGGACTAAATTTGAACGTTTCATCAGATACTTTAATTCCTAGACCCGAAACCGAAGAACTTGTTGATTGGATATTAGAAGATAACGATATAAATCAAGGATTATCAGTTTTAGATATAGGTACCGGGACTGGCGCAATCGGATTAGCCTTAAAACAAAATTCTGCAAATTGGAATGTGATGTTGTCAGATATTTCTGATAAAGCATTAAGAGTAGCGAAGCAAAATGCTAAAAATTTAGGGTTAAAAGTTGAGACTGTACAAAGTGATTTAACACAAAATATTGATGGTAAATTCGATATCATAGTGTCTAATCCGCCATATATTGCTGAAGATGAAAGAAAGTATATGGATGAAAGCGCAATAAACTTCGAACCACATTTAGCCTTATTTGCTGAAAATAACGGATTAGCACTGTATGAAAGGATTGCTACAGAGATTAGTAAGAATTTAAAAAATAATACGGTGATTTACTTAGAGATTGGATTTAAACAAGGAAATGCAGTCAAAAAAATATTTCAAAAAGAATTTCCTAAAGCTAAAATAACTGTTAAGAAAGATTTTTATGATAATGATCGCATGGTTAGAATCAAGTATAGGGGTGAAAAAGATGCAAATGACGAAAATATATACTAAAAATGATATTAGAAAAGCGGCTTTGGAATTGAAAATGGGAGAATTAGTAGCTTTTCCGACAGAGACTGTTTATGGATTAGGGGCTGATGCAACAAATGAAAAAGCGGTAAAAAGAGTTTATCTTGCAAAAGGACGTCCATCAGATAATCCGTTAATTGTAACTGTTTCTTCAATAGAAATGGTGGAACGTTTTGTTGGTGAAATATCTACCGATGCTAAAAAATTAATGGAAAATTTTTGGCCAGGTTCACTTACAATAATTTTAAATATTATTCCAGGTAGTTTAAGTGAAACTGTGACTGGGGGCTTGAAGACTGCAGCATTTAGAATGCCTAAAAATCAAGTTACACTAGATTTAATTTCTGAATTGGATCGACCTTTAGTTGGACCATCAGCAAATTCATCGGGAAAGCCAAGTCCAACTACTGCTGAGCACGTATTTCATGATTTAGAAGGTAAAATTAGCGGAATTGTAGATGATGGGCCTACTACAGTTGGGGTTGAATCGACAATTATTGATATGAGCACGGATATTCCCACAATATTACGTCCGGGAGCAGTAACTCCAGAAGACTTAGAAGAAATTTTAGGGAAAACGGTAATTAGTGATAAACATAAAGTTAAAGATAAAGAAACTCCAAAAGCTCCAGGAATGAAATATAAACATTATGCTCCTAATGCTCAAGTTTTAATTGTTAAGGATAATGATTGGCAAGAAGCATTAAAGTTTGCTCAAGAAAATAAAGATGAAATAGCGCTATTAGCCACAGAGGATATTTTAAAGAATGCAAAAATTAAATTGAAATATTCATTGGGAAAAGATGAAAAGAGCGCAGCTAAAAATCTATTTGCAGGTTTACGCTATTTTGATGATATGCCACAGGTGAAGTATATTTTAGCTAAGGAATTTGTGTACGATGGATTAGGCATGGCTTATATGAACCGCTTAAAAAAATCTGCAGGAAATCAGTTTTTTAATGTAGATTTAGTAGAAAATTAAGTGTTTTTTGTTTACAATAAGAATGAATAATCTATAAATGATAGGAGTTTTTACAATGGATAAAATTAAGAATTTTCATGTTTTAGATCACCCTTTAATTCAACATAAATTAACAATTATTCGTGATGAAAATTGTGGGACACGTGAATTTAGAGAAGTTGTCAATGAAATTGCAGAATTAATGGTGTACGAAGTATCACGTGATATGCCGCTTGAAGAGGTAGAAATTAAGACTCCTGTTTCAAAAACAACTCAAAAACGTTTAGCTGGTAAAAAAGTAGTTGTTGCACCAATCCTTCGTGCCGGGATTGGGATGGTTGATGGTGTTTTGGAATTGATTCCGTCTGCTAAGGTTGGACACATTGGAATGTATCGTGATGAAGAAACATTAAAGCCACATGAATATTTCGTTAAAATGCCAGATCAATTAGAAGATCGTGAAATTATTGTTGTCGATCCAATGTTAGCAACTGGTGGTTCAGCAATAATGGCTGTAGATGCACTCAAAAAGCGCGGAGCAAAGAGAATTAAATTTGTTTGCTTAGTTGCTGCGCCTGAAGGGGTCGAGGTATTTGCTAAAGCACATTCAGATGTAGAAATTTATGCAGCATCATTAGATGATTGCCTAAATGAAGATGGATACATTGTTCCTGGTTTAGGTGATGCTGGCGATAGATTGTTCGGTACAAAATAAAAGAATAAGTAAAAAATGATATTGCTATTTTTTGATAGAAGATATAATTTGTTATAATTTTTTTTTAGGATAATATTAATTTTTATGTAATTATATCTTGTTTTTTCTATCTAAAAGGTGGTATCATTTTTTTGTATCCTAATATTTATCCCATTTTAGGATAAACATACTAGCATTATTTGCTGGATTTAATCTGAAAAGAGGTGAGATTTGGTGAATGAAGAACCTAATATCGTTACGTATTTTGGAATCCCATTTAATGTAGGAAATGTTACATCAGGTTTAATAACTGCGGTTTTAATGTTTTGTCTACTTTTTTGGCTTTCACGTAAAATCCAAATGAAACCAACAGGTAAACAAAACGTTATTGAGTGGATCATTGATTTTACTAACGGTATTATCAAGAATGCTCTACCGATGAAGAAGGGAAAAATTACAGTTTATTGGCGTTTACGCTTTTTGTTTTTATTTTCTTATCAAACCAGATTGGGTTGATATTTGAATTTGAATATAACGGACATGAATATTTGAAGAGTCCAACTTCAACGCCAATTACAACTATCACATTGGCATTTATGGTGATTTTACTTTCCCATTATTTAGGGGTTAAGAAGTTTGGTTTTGGAGGATATATTAAGAATTCATATTTAAGTCCAATGCCAGCTTTATTACCAATCAGTATTTTAGAACAATTTACCAATTTCTTAACTTTGGCATTACGTTTGTATGGAAATATTTTTGCGGGTGAAGTTTTACTTAAGTTAATCTTTAGTTTAGCTAAATCACATGGAATTTTAACATACATTCCTGCTATACCATTGGAAATTCTTTGGCAAGGATTCTCAGTATTTATTGGTAGTATCCAAGCATATGTCTTTGTCACATTGACAATGGTATATATTTCTCAAAAAGTTGAAAAAGAATAATCTAAGGAGGATTTTATAATGAGTGGATTAGCTTTAATCGGTGCAGGTTTAGCTGCAGCAGGTGCTGCTATCGGTGCAGGTATCGGTAACGGTCTTGTTATTTCAAAAATGTTGGAAGGTATGTCACGTCAACCAGAACTATCTGGACAATTACGTAGTAACATGTTCATCGGTGTTGGTTTGATCGAAGCTGTGCCTATTATTACAATCGTTGTGGCATTCTTATTACTTTCAAAATAATAAGTTCTCGATTTAATTTATAAAGTAATTATTAGATTGAGGAGGTGTCAGTAGTAATGAACACAACATTTTTATTAGGTGCCGCTGAATCCGGTGTAGCGTGGGGAGATTTTATCTTTTATATCTTCACATTTTTAATTCTTTTAGCATTAGTTAAGAAATACGCTTGGGGACCTGTTACTGAAATGATGGAAAAACGTTCTCAAAAGATTTCAGATGATATTGATTCTGCTGAAAAAGCACGTCAAGATGCTGAAGACTTATTAGCTAAACGCGAAGCTGCATTAAAAAATTCACGTGTTGAAGCTTCAGAAATTATTGATAGAGCTAAGAAAAATGGTGAACAACAAAAAGCTAATATTATTAGTTCTGCTCAAGATGAAGTACAAACATTAAAGTCTAACGCTAAAAAAGATATTCAACAAGAACGTCAAGAAGCATTAGATAGTGTAAAAAATGATGTGGCTGAATTATCTATTGAAATTGCAACAAAGATTATTCGTAAAGAACTAACTTCAAAAGACCAAAAGGCCTTAGTTGATTCATACATCGAAGGGTTGGGAAAGCAAAATGAAACTAGATAATCAAACCGTGGCACGTCGTTACGGAAAGGCTTTGTTTGATGTTTCACTTGAAAAAAATACTCGTGAACAATTGAGTTTAGAATTGAGTGAGTTAAAAAAGTTTTTACATAATGTACCACAATTTAAAGATTTTATTTCAAGTAATGCAATTAAACCAGATGCAAAAACTGAAATGATGAAAACTTTAACTAAAGATACTTCAGATTTGTTAACTAATTTATTAAATATGTTATATGATTATAAACGTTTAACAAATTTAGAAGATATCATTAATGAATTTGACAGATTAAATGACGAGTTTGAAAAGACAGTTCGTGCTTCAGTAACAACTGCAATCAAACTAGATGAAGATCAAAAGAAAAGACTTGAATCTTCGTTTGCTAATGTTGTTGGTGCAAATAAAGTTATTTTTAATCAAAAGATTGATGAATCGATTATTGGTGGTGTAATTTTAAAATCAGAAAGTTACATTTATGATGGATCTATTAAATCTAAGATTGAACGCATCAAACGTCTGTTATTAAAATGATTTTAAAGAGGTGAAACTTTTATGAGCATTAAGGCTGAAGAAATCAGTGCTCTAATTAAACAACAATTAGCAAATTATCAAGATGAGCTTACCGTTGATGAAGTTGGTACTGTTACTTACATTGGTGACGGTATTGCTAGAGCAAATGGATTAGACAATGCACTTGCAGGTGAATTAGTTGAATTTGAGGATGGTACTTTTGGTATGGCTCAAAACCTCGAATCCAATGATGTAGGTATCATCATCTTAGGTTCATATAAAGGAATCCGTGAAGGTGACTCTGTAAAACGTACTGGTCGTATTATGGAAGTTCCTGTAGGTGAAGAACTAATTGGTCGTGTTGTAAATCCTTTGGGACAAGCAATCGATGGATTAGGTGAAATTAAAACAAATAAAACACGTCCGGTTGAACGTAAAGCACCAGGGGTAATGGAACGTAAGTCAGTTACAGAACCATTACAAACTGGTTTAAAAGCTATTGATGCATTAGTGCCAATCGGTCGTGGACAACGTGAATTAGTTATCGGGGATAGAAAAACAGGTAAAACTTCAGTTGCAATTGATACAATTATCAATCAAAAAGATCAAGATATGATTTGTATCTACGTTGCAATTGGACAAAAAGATTCAACAGTTCGCTCATCTGTTGAAACATTACGTCAATATGGCGCAATGGATTATACAATTGTTGTTTCAGCTGGGCCATCATCTCCTGCGCCATTATTATTCTTAGCTCCATACGCAGGCGCTGCTATGGGTGAAGAATTTATGTTTAATGGGAAACATGTATTGATTATTTACGATGATTTGTCAAAACAAGCAGATGCTTATCGTGAATTATCACTTATTTTGAGAAGACCACCTGGTCGTGAAGCTTATCCTGGTGACGTATTCTACTTACACTCACGTTTATTAGAACGTGCTGCTAAGTTAAGCGATGAATTAGGTGGAGGCTCAATGACAGCCTTACCATTTATTGAAACTAAAGCAGGGGACGTATCTGCATATATCCCAACTAACGTAATTTCAATCACTGATGGACAAATTTTCTTAGATAGTGATCGTTTCTATTCAGGTGTTCGTCCCGCTATTGATGCCGGAACATCCGTTTCACGTGTTGGTGGGGATGCGCAAATTAAAGCTATGAAGAAAGTTGCTGGTACCTTACGTACAGACTTGGCTTCATACAGTGAATTAGAATCATTTGCACAATTTGGTTCAGACTTAGATGAAGCTACACAAGCAAAATTAAATCGTGGTCGCCGTACTGTTGAAGTGTTAAAACAACCACTTCACAAGCCATTACCAGTTGAAAAACAAGTGGTTATTTTATATGCATTAACACACGGATATTTAGACGCAGTTAATGTTGATGATGTTCTTGATTTCCAAGATGGGTTGTTCGAATACTTCGATAATAATAATCAAGATCTTCTTAATGAAATTACTGAGACTGGACAACTTCCAGATACAGATAAGTTAGATGCTGCTATTAGCGATTATGTAGCTACATTCCAAGCAAGCGCAAAATAAAGAAAGAGTGGTGAAATTACATGCCAGCTTCTCTACAAGAAGTTAAACGTCGTATTGATTCTACAAAGAAAACGCGTCAGATTACTAGTGCCATGCAAATGGTTTCTACAGCAAAGCTAAGTCAGATTCAAAAACATGCGACTAGTTATCAGGTATATGCCACTAAGATTCGTAGTGTAATTACGCATCTTGCTAAATCACATTTATTGGATTCAAAAAATTTTGGCACAACAAATGCCAATGATAGTAAATTAAACACGTTAGGAATGTTAAGACAACGACCAGTTAAAACAACTGGGATTGTTGTAATCACATCTGATCGCGGTCTGGTTGGAAGTTATAATAGTAATGTTATTAAGCAAACACTTCAACTAATTGAAGATAATAATCGAACTCCAGACGATGTTGCAATTATTGCAATTGGTGGTACTGGTGCTGATTTCTTCAAGAAAAGAGGATTTAATGTTGCTTATGAGTACCGTGGTGTTAGTGACATTCCTACGTATAAAGATGCTCGTCCTTTAGTTGAAGCAATTGTAACAATGTTTGATAGCGAAGTTTATGATGAATTATATGTATGTTACAGTCATTTTGTTAACTCGTTAACTTCAGAATTTAGAGCTGAAAAAATGTTACCAATTGCGGCTGAAAATATGGGTTATGACGACCTTGCTGAACAAGCTGATTCTAATTACAGTATTCAATATGAAACTGAACCGTCAGAAGATGCAATCTTGGAAGTTATATTACCTCAATATGCAGAATCATTAGTATATGGAGCTATTTTAGATGCAAAAACATCAGAACATGCTTCTAGTTCTACTGCGATGAAAGCTGCTTCGGACAATGCAAAAGATTTAATTGCATCATTAGAATTGCAATATAACCGTGCAAGACAAAGTGCAATTACAACTGAAATCACAGAAATTACTGGGGCTCAAGCGGCCCTAGAATAAAACAGGAGGAATGTACGAAATGAGTACTGGTAAAGTAGTTCAAGTTATCGGACCTGTTGTCGATGTTCAATTTCCTCTAAGCGAATCACTACCAGATATTGACGACGCTTTACGTGTAAAACGTGAAGATGGTACAGAATTAGTTATTGAAGTAGCTCTTGAATTAGGTGACGGGGTATTACGTACCGTTGCTATGGACTCAACTGACGGCCTTAAACGTGGTGCCGATGTTGAGGCTACAGGTTCATCAATTAGTGTACCGGTCGGTAAAGATACTCTTGGACGTGTATTTAACGTTTTAGGGGAAACCATTGATAATGGTCCAGAATTTGATAAAGATCATCCTAGAAACCCAATCCACCGTGAAGCTCCTAAGTATGATCAATTAAATACAGGGGTTGAAATTCTTGAAACAGGGATTAAGGTTATCGACTTATTAGCACCTTATATTAAAGGTGGGAAAATCGGTTTATTCGGTGGTGCCGGTGTTGGTAAAACAGTTTTAATCCAAGAATTAATTCACAATATTGCACAAGAACATAATGGTATTTCAGTATTTACTGGTGTAGGGGAACGTACTCGTGAAGGTAATGACCTATACTTTGAAATGAAAGAGTCAGGAGTTCTTGAAAAAACAGCGATGGTATTCGGACAAATGAACGAACCGCCTGGAGCACGTATGCGTGTTGCGCTTACAGGTTTAACATTAGCCGAATATTTCCGTGATGTAGAAGGTCAAGATGTGCTCTTATTTATTGATAACATTTTCCGCTTCACACAAGCTGGTTCTGAAGTTTCAGCCTTATTAGGACGAATTCCTTCAGCCGTGGGTTATCAACCAACTCTTGCAACTGAAATGGGTCAGTTACAAGAACGTATCACATCAACAAAGAAGGGTTCAGTTACATCAATCCAAGCGGTTTATGTTCCTGCTGATGACTACACTGACCCTGCTCCAGCAACTACATTTGCTCACTTAGATGCAACTACAAACTTGGAACGTTCATTAACTCAAATTGGGATTTATCCTGCGGTTGATCCTTTAGCTTCAACTTCAAGTGCTTTGGCACCTGAAATTGTCGGAGAAGAACATTATCAAGTTGCAACAGAAGTACAACATGTATTACAACGTTATAGAGAATTGCAAGATATCATCTCAATTCTTGGGATGGATGAACTTTCTGATGAAGAAAAGGTTATTGTAGCTAGAGCTCGTCGTATCCAATTCTTCTTATCACAAAACTTCCACGTTGCTGAACAATTTACAGGTACACCTGGCTCATATGTTCCTGTTGAAGAAACAGTCAAGGACTTCAAAGAAATTCTTGAAGGTAAGTATGACGACTTACCTGAAGAAGCATTCCGTGGTGTTGGTGATATAAATGATGTAATTGAAAAAGCAAAGAAAATTTCAAGTAATAACTAAGGAGGGAATTTGAATGGATGAAAAATCTGTTTTAACTATTAATGTAGTTACTCCTGATGGTAGTGTTTATGATAGCACTAGTCATTTAGTTATTTGTAAAACAACAGACGGTGAAATTGGTATTATGCCTAATCACGTTCCATTGTTAGCATCATTAGCAATCGACGAGATACGTGTAAAAAAAGAGGATGAAAGTTATGATGAAATCGCAGTTAGTGGTGGTTTTATCGAATTTTCAAATAATACTCTAACTGTTGTAGCTTCGGCTGCAGAAAGAAAAGAAGGAATCGATGTTTCTCGTGCTATGCGTTCAAAACAAAGAGCTGAACAACGAATTCGTGAAGCTGAAGATTCTGGAAATGATATCGACTTACGCCGCGCAGAAATTTCTTTACGTCGTGCAGTAAATCGTTTAAATGTTTCAAATCATTGATAAAAAGGACTGGTTTTTCCAGTCCTTTTTATTTTGTTGAGAAAAAATCATATTTAAATATAATATATTTTATGATATTATTATTTCGTTATTTAAATTGGAAGGAATGATTTAAATG
>NZ_BAML01000036.1 GCF_000615845.1 Ligilactobacillus hayakitensis DSM 18933 = JCM 14209 | reverse complement strand
GCATCATAGTCGAAATGACCAGTTGGAAGTTTAGTTGCCTTTAAATATCCTTTTTCACGATAACGTTTTAAAGTTAATCTTGAAATTTGTAATAAATCTAAAACTTCTCCCGCTTTCATATAATCACCTCGTATACATTACATTATATCATAACATATACATAATAGTAATCTTTAAATTTAAATAACTTATATTTTATATCAAAGAATATAATATGACATAAAATAATTAGTATTTTCTAACTATATAACGGGCTGATTGCCACATTTTTTCTTGTTCTTTTTCAGTTAAATCTAATTGTACAACGGCTTCAATTCCCTTTGAACCAATAATAGCAGGGTAACCAATATAAGTTTCATATTCATCAAGATAAACTGAAACGGGAGCAAATAAATGTGCGTTTGACAATACCGCTTCAGCTAACCGGACCGCACAGGTTGCCACCGCATATGAAGTATATCCCTTACCAAAAGCTACCTTCCAAGCGCCTTCAACGGGTAATTTATCTAATTTTTCAATTTCTTCTGGCGTAAATAAATCACTGGCCGCCTTATTATTAACAACAACGGTTGACCACGCAATAAATTGGGAATTTCCATGTTCACCTAAAACATAACCTGCCACATTTCTTGGATCTTGATTCATGGCTTCGCCAACCGTACGTTGCATTCGCGCTGTATCTAAAAATGTTCCCGTACCTAATACTTGATTTTTAGGTAATTGGGTTTCGTGTTGCAAAATACTAGTAATGACATCGCAAGGATTTGAAATATTAATCACCACACCCTTAAATCCAGCAGCCTTAATTTTTTGTCCGACTTCTTTGGCAGCCGCACGATTAATTGGTAATTCGGCAAAACGGTCGCCTGATTTAACACTTGCTTCAATGTCTCCGAATGCGGTGATAACAACATCGGCGTCCTTCAATTCGTTATAATCTCCGGTTTTAATTTCGGTATGAAATAACATTCTTGAAGCGGCATCTTTAAAATCATATTCTTCTGCGCGCAGCTTTTTTTCATTTTTATCAATTAACACCAATTCATCACATAAACCTTGGGCATAGATAGTATACGCTACGGTTACCCCTACATGACCTAATCCAATCACTGCAATTTTTCTCATCTTAATAACCCCATTTCACAATATATTCGCCTTCATTCTACCACATTTTTATAACGCTTTCATTTTTTCATGCGGTATTTCGTGTTATAATCAAAAATGGAAAATTTGAAAATGAGGTGAAAATATGCGTAAACCCAGATTAGATTGGCTTTGTCTTTTCGCCTTATTGTTAACTATCGAATTAGTGAGTCGTTTGGGCTTGATGATTTTTAAGTTATTTTCAACAACGATGTTTAATCGCGTTGAATTACCTTTAATTTCAATTTGGACGATTAAAGCGACAATTATCCACCACCCATTTATTTCGCTTGGATTTTTAATTGAAGCTAGCGCAATCCTATTATTAATCTTTTGGTTAACATTGATTTATACTCTTTCATTTTTAGGGATTATTAATCAGAATTTTAATTTTAAAAATATTTGGAATAAATCCATCTATCTCCTTGGAAAATATCATATTAAAGGTGGAATTTTTTCTGGCTTAATCCTCTTATTGATAACACCAGTCTTTAAATTCTTCTACAAAACACCCTTGCTTTCCAGTTTAACCAGTGTTTCTTTAATATCAGAAAAGATTTTTAAAAATCCCTTTACTGGTTTTTTGGGAATTTTAGGCAGTTTAATTGGGTGTTGGTTATTTTTCAAACTTTTTGGATCCCTATATTATCTATCTCAAGACAAATATACGTTAAAAGAAGCTATTAAAAGCAGTTGGCGCTATAATTCTTCCAAACGCATGTTTACATATTTCAAACAATTAGGAATCAATATCGGTTTAACCTGGATTCCTGTGGGGATTATTTTAGGCATTTTACGGATTTGTGAAAGTTTCGTTAGTAAAAAAGTTGATACCCTCCTAATTAGTGGTGGCTTTGCTTTAATTTCAATGTGGGCGATTTTTACTTTAAGTATTCTTCCCTTACAATTTATTGAAGTTAAGCCCCATAATTCACGCCGCTTAAATTTAAAATTTGGGGGATATTTATGTGCGCTCGTACTCATCACTTTTGGTCTACAAGCTTCAATCGGAAAGCTAATTTTTTCTTATCCGATCAATCCAACCACGGTCTCACATCGCGGAGTTAACATGAATAACGGCGTTGAAAATACGCTTCAAGCTTTCAATAAAACAATTAAATATCATCCCGACTATATCGAAATCGATGTTCAAGAAACCAAAGACCATCATTTCATCGTCGCTCATGATATTTCCCTGGATAAACTAGCGGGTATCCATAAAGCGCCGGGTCAGTTACCCCTTAAAAAGCTTGAAAAAATCAAAGTAACTAATGATCAACATCATTTTACTAAGCTAGTTAGCTTAGACAAATATTTAAGTGTTGCCAATGCTAAGCATCAAAAGTTACTCATCGACTTAAAGCCATCTCCATTCAATTCAAGTAACTCAACGCAAAACTTCTTGCAGCAATATAAGGATGACATTATCAAGCATCACCATCAGGTTCACACCTTAAACTTTAATGAGTTCATTATTTTGAAAAAAAATCTTCCAAGTAATCGAACTAATTACTTATTACCATATAATTTGACGTTGCCTGAAAATGAAGTTCCTTCATACGGGGTAAGATATTCAACTTTAACTCCGCAATTTGTTTCAAGTTCGCGGATGTTACATAAGCGGATTTATGCTTGGACAGTTGACAATCCCATTGCGATGAAAAAATCCTTAGCTATGGGAGTCGATTCAATTGTGACTGATAACATTAAGGTCTTACAACAACAAATTAAAGCCGCCAAACATTGGTCTGATACCAAACGCTTATTATATATCTATTTATTTAATTAAAAGAGCCGAGAAAAAATCTCGGCTCTTTTATTTTTTATTCAGCTTTTTTTATCTTAACTTTAGCAGTGAAATTTTGATAGGTTTTATCAATTAACTGCTTTTCAATTTTTTGGAATTTCTTGGCTAGTTTTTCTTGTTGCTGCGATCCTTTTTTATAGAAGGTTAATGATTCGGACTTATTAGTTCGCAGAATAATCTTGTCCTTTTGAGTTTCAAAAGGAACTGGACCTCCAGCAAATTTTTGAGTCCCGATTTGTTGAGATTTAAAAGTTACGGTTTGATCTTTTTTGACAATCTTTCCTTGATAATTAACATCTTTTAACATCTCAGCTTGCTTTTTAGCTTCCTCAATTTGGTACTTGTCATACAAGCCTCTTAAGTATTGTTTAATCTTAGCTTGACTCTTATTTCCTGTAACTGGTGTTAAAACAACTTGATTTTCCCCATTTGAGACTTTCTTAATGGTTAATTCAGTAATACCTGAGCTTTTATCATATGCATAATATTGCCCCGCTAAATTACGGCTACAAGCGCTCAAGCCCATAACTAGTACTAACATAAAAGCCAGCACTCCATATTTTAACTTCTTCATTGTTAATCCTTTCAAAACAAATTTTCTTTAATATTTTACACCGGTTCCCATTTTTCCTCAAATTTCTAACCTAAAATTGTAAACTCTGTTACAATTGGTTGTTTATTTCCACCATGACCGAAATCTTTGAGTTCATTTTCTTTTTCATTTTTCCAAGCGATATAATCATCTTTATGTTCCCAAATATTAAGTACTAAATATTCGAAATTCTTTTCTTCATCACGGCAAATCAGACTTTGCTTTAAGCCTACCGGACGTTTACTTGGATCATCCCATGCCGCTAATTTAGCATTAAAAATCTTTTGATGATCCGTATCTAAAGTAAGGTAACGGCATTCTAAAAAGCCTTGCCATTCACTTTTACCAATCGTTCTAATAACTTGATATTCCAATTGGCTTTGGAAGATTGTTGGATTCGAAGAAATATCTAATAAAGTAAACCTTCTTGAATCAATCGCAGATTTAGCTAAAATCATCTTGCGATCCGGATTATCAGCGCGAAGTTGACGTAGTTGTTTTTCAGGTCCAACTGTAAGACTAATTTGTTTCATCATAATATCCAACTCTTTTCTTTGTTATCGTTTTCATTGTTATTATATCACTCTTTTTTTAACTATTAAATAAACGACTCAAAGCAAACAAAAAAAGACCGGTAAAAACCAGTCTTTTAACTTCTTAAGTTTACTTTTCGTGGAACTCGCCTTCAAAAATATTTGCATCTGGATCATTTTTGTCTGGCATGATAAACATACATACCGCATAAAAGATTAATGCGGGGATAAAGCCTGTAAAGAGCGCTATTAGCACCATTAAAACTCGGCCTAAAGTATGATCCATTCCAATATAATCAGCGATTCCCGCAACGACTCCATCTAACATTTTTTCATTTGATTTATACAATTTCTTTTTCATTATTCTTGTCCCCCATTCACATCAGCATCGCCATCTTCAACTTGAACCTTTAAGGTATTTTGACTAGTAGCGTTCTTATCCAAACGACCCCCGTCTTCTTTAGTAGCTTTAAACAATTTAACACTACCATCAACTACATGAACGTCATAACCTTCCGCAGTTGTTTGCTTAACTTTGAGATCACCATCAATATTTTTAATCTGATATCCTGCTTGAACTTGGGTATTGTTAATATTGATATCACCATTTTCAACATCAAGGTTTCCACCTTCAAGAGATACATTATCTATCGTCACATCCCCATCGGAAACCTTTATTCCTACTTGGCGAAGTGATCCACGATTGAAAATAATACTTCCATTATCCGTATCAATATTTCCAACGCTTAAGTTACTATTATCTAATTTCATATCTGTATCATCTGCGGTAATTTTAACATTATCTAATTGAGCGTGATTTAAATTCAATTCACTTTCCGCAAGAGATAACTTCGTATTTTTCATCGTAACATTACTTAAAGTAACCTTGCCATCATCAATTCCCCCATTTAGTTCATCGATTGAAGCATCTTCTGGGATAGTTACCACAAGTTTGTTTTTGTAGTTGGTTTTATCGCTTAAGACAATTCCATCTTTGGCATCAATCCGGAAAGAAACATTGTGACGAAAATGCGGATTGTGCTTGGTTTGCGCTAAAGTTAGTGTTTCATTTTGTAATTTAACGGTTGGTTCATGATAATTGTCGCCGACATATTTAACATTAAATTTATCCCCCGTTTTAATTTCAACATCAACTTCACTTACGTTAACTTTAAGATTTTTAAAAGCTTTAACTTGGCGATTAAAAGTCTTCTTTTTCGGCTCGACTATCACCGGTTTATTATTTTGCATATATATCGCTTTATTTCCATGCAGGCTATATCCTAGGGCAAATAAAAGGGCCCCCACAATTAGAACAATCCAACCTGTAATAAATGTCTTTTTCATTTAATTACCCCCTTACTTTGCGTCTTTTAAAGAAATTAAATACGATTCTTGTAAGACGCGTCACAATTATCGCAATTAATCTTCCAATTGAAGATACGATTGGAATAATAATCATGATTGCACCTAGACCTAAAAGTCCGATTGATAAATAAAACATCCCCACGACAAAATTACTGAAAAGCAAGACAACCCCCACATATAAAGTAACCATTGTCAAAAATACAGCTGCGAGAAATAATCCTAACGCTCCAAAAAGCAAACCTAACAATACAAAGGTAACCGTCATTAAAACCCCAAGTAAAATAACTCCGATAATTAATGTTGGTGGCGTAGCAAGTAAAGCTAATACTACTAACCAAGCGGTCTTAATACTTCTTTTAGTGGTTAGTGAATTAGACAAATCTTGTTCATCTTGTTTAAGGAAATATTCTGCTAAAATCCTTCTTCCTAATTGCTTAGGTGTTCCCAAATTACTTTCAATTTCTTGTTTTGAAGCATATCCAGCATCATTAATATACTCTTCGTAAAATTGAAGCGCATCTTGACGATCTGCTTGATTTAATTGATATAAGTTCGCACTTAATTCTTGAAGATATTCTTGGATTTCTTTCATTTTTATTCTTCCCCCTTCGCTTCAAAAATATTATTTAAACTTTCTTGATAATCACGCCACATTTTTTTGACCCGTTCTAAATGCTTTTTCCCATCTGCAGTAATCCGATAATATCTGCGATTTCTTCCTTGATAAGGTTGATCATAAGTTTCGACCAAAGCTTCTTTTTTCAATCGTCGTAAAACCGGATATAAAGTCGATTCTGAAATCGTAATTGCGGATTGCATATCTTGAGTTAATGCGTAGCCATAATAATCTTCTTTATTTAATAAAGCTAAAACGAGACCATCTAGTAAATCTGAACTAACTTGAATTTTCATTTTTCAACCTCCTCTTCATATCTTATCTCCACTAATATTATACGACGTATAATATTAGATTGTAAATATTTTTTAAGAAAAATTCACATTAAAAAATGTTATAATTACAGTAATTATTTTGAACGGAGGTCATGTTTTATATGCATAATGCGCTTAAATATTGTGGTAATATTCTGCTGTTTATTATCCTTATCATCTCAACTCAAATTCCAATACTTCTATTAAAAATCTTATTTAAAAATGAAAATCCTCATCTCATCCTTGGATGGGTCCTTGTAATTTCAAGTTACCTAATAATTATTTGGGGCGTAAACTACTTAATTAAAAAGCAAACACAACAAGCTGTTTTCAAGCCTTTACGCTTATCAGATTTTCGTTTTTCATTAATGATGTTTGTGGTACTTATTCTTTTTAAGGGACTTTTCTTACAATTTTTAAGTCAGCTCCCTACAAAACAAACTTTTGCCAATGATAAAGCTATTTTATCTTTAGTTAATCACCACTCTCTCCTTTTAATGGTGCTTGTTATCGTAATTTTAGGTCCGATTGCTGAAGAATTAATTTTTCGAGGCTATTTTTTTAGTAAGTTTTTTAAAAATCATCCCTGGCTTCAAATTCTAATCAGCGGTCTTATCTTTGGCTTACTGCACTCACCAACTAACTTAATTATCGCTGTAATTTATATCGTTATGGGCTGGATTTTAGGTTATACCTACTACAAGCGGCAAAATCTTTCCGCCAGTTTAACTACTCATATCTTAAACAACGCACCTTTTATTTTTATGTTATTCTACTAAAAATTTGCTTAAAAAAGGACAGGAAAAAATTCCTGTCCTTTTATTTATCTTCAACTTCAAAGTAACTGCCACTTTCATCAAGTACACCCGTTACCTTTTGTTTTTTATCCGTACTTTGTAAGTTAATGCGGCCGTATTCATTTTCTTGATCAGTAACTTCTACTGACGCAATTAATTTTTCAAATTTCCGTAATAACGCTAATTGTTTATGCGTTGTATTAGCCTTTTCAACTGCTTTAGCAAGGTTATATCCTTCATCCAAATACATCTTAATCATCAAAACACGATACACTTCTGCCAAACGGTACTTTCTTGTTTGACTAGTTTTAGTTTTTAATGATTGGATATAGCCTTTTTTCTCCCAATATCGTAACTGTCTTGTTGAAACCCCAGTTACTTTGCTGATATCCCCGATGCCAATTTGTAATTCATTAAGTAACCCAATAACTTTTTGTTTTCCCTGAAACTCTGTATTACCTATCATTTTTTTACCTTTCAATAAATTTCACTTATTCTATTGTAACTTTCTTGCCACTAATGTCAAATTTATTGACAATTATCCTAGATGAGTGTAATGTAATCAATGTTTGAAAATTAAATATTATGGAGGTGCCATTCTTGTCTAATAATCATGAAATTACTGATATTCATGGCAAGCCATTTAGTCGCCGCGTCTTGGTATCAGTTTTAACTTTCGGTACTTTTTGTACAATGCTAACAGGGACTTTTTTAGCTACTGCTTACCCTTCAATCATGAAGTCATTTGATATCTCAACTGCCACAGTTCAATGGCTAACAACATCATTTATGCTTGTTAATGGGATTATGATTCCAATTTCTGCATGGTTGATTAATAAGCTTAACTCTCGCATTATGTATCTTGCAGCGATGACAACTTTCTTACTTGGTTTAATCCTTAGTTATCTCGCTCCAAACTTTGAAACCCTTCTTGTCGGTCGAATTATCGCCGGAATTGCGGTGGGGGTTTCAATGCCATTAATGCAAACAATCATGCTTTCAATCTTCCCGCCTGAAAGCCGGGGAGCTGCCATGGGTGTGGTTGGGGTTGCTGTTGGATTAGCTCCAGCTATCGGACCTACTTTATCTGGTTTTATCGTTGATAACTCAAGTTGGCGTAACCTTTTTGGATTAATGATTGTTCCAATTATAATTGTAATTCTCATTGCAATTTTCTTTATGCGTCCAGTTATTAAAGCGCATAAACAACCATTGGATATTTGGTCAGTTATTACTTCAACGCTTGGTTTTGGAGCTCTTTTATATGGGGTTTCAGAAGCATCTGATAAAGGATGGGGAGACAAGTTAATCATTGGGTTAATTATCTTTGGTTTAATCTTTGTTGCTTTATTCATCCACCGTCAATTAACGCTTGAAGATCCATTCTTAGATATTCGCGTTTTCAAGTATGGTGAATTCTCATTAGCGGCTGTCCTTTCAAGTATCGCTAACCTTGCGATGGTTGGGGTGGAAATGCTTTTACCTTTGTATATTCAACGTATCTTAGGTGAAACAGCCTTTCACTCTGGTTTAATGTTACTTCCAGGAGCCTTGATGATTGGTTTAATGTCACCAATTACAGGGCGTTTATTTGACCGTTATGGTGCACGTCACCTTGCTACAACTGGTCTTATTATTCTTATCATCGGAACTGTTCCTTTCTTAACATTAACAAAAGAAACTCCAATTGTTTCAATTATCATTTTCTATGCAATTCGTTTATTTGGGGTTTCAATGGTCTTCATGCCAGTGACAACTTCAGGAATGAACGTTTTACCACTTGAGATTATGTCACACGGGACAGCGGTTAATAATACCTTCCGCCAAGTCATGAGTTCAATTGGAACAGCGATTATGACAACTGTATTAAGTAACGTTACTAATAGCCAAAAACCAGATTCTGCTTTACTTAAGTCTAATCCATTAGAATATGCAGATAAATTCGTCGACTCGACGCTTGCTGGTTTCCATGCGGCCTTTTTAGTATCAGTTATCTTTGCGGTTATCGCCTTAATCCTTTCATTCTTCTTGAAAGAAGGCAATAGAGCACGTGAATTAAGGGGGATTGATAAATAATGATTATTGTATTAGTTATTATCAGTGCATTTAGTTTTTACTTCTTTAATGCCGTTAAACCAAAACTCCCGGGTCATTTATTGTATGCAGGAATCAGTTTAGTCGTCCTAATCGCAAGTATCACCGCATTTGTAATGCATGATACTAATCACTTAGGAATGAAAGAAGAAGTTACTACTAAGACATATCATCTTGCTTCATTAAATGATAAAATGAACATCTTAACTTATAAACAACTTGAAACTTCAGGTAAAGAAAAAGTCTTTGTCTACAAGACATCTGTCAACCAAAAGAAACCATTAAAAACGCGCGTTGCAGTTGATACTAAGATTACTTTACATAAAAATGCTACGGCTAATAAAGTCAAAGTAACATCAACGCACTACGTTTATAAGGATAAACTTAGCGAAGTTATGTTTGGAATTTTAAATGATAATAAGCAATTAAAAAATAAACAATATGACTTTTATGTTGATAATTCTTGGCTCGTTGTCGATACTGACACAGCGGCTAAATTGCCAGCATTGCTTAAATCACACCAAGCTGATATGCAAGCAATGATTCAAGCCAATATGAAAGCATCAATGCAACAAGCTCAAAAAGACAAGGCTAACATGTCACAAGAACAACAAATCAATTTACAAAAGCAATTGCTTGAAGAAGCAAAAGTTAAGGCGATTAAGCAATTACTTAAATAATTTACTATTTTTTGCGTTTAGGGAAATCCCCTAAGCGCTTTTATTTATTATATTTTCGTTAATCTATCGCGCTAAATATTGATTTTTTTTGGTATTAGTCTTATAATAAGTTGTACAATTAGTATATCTTTACTAATTGTTTATAATACGTTTTACCCTATATTAATCCACCAGGAGGAATGTTTTAATGACAAAAACATCAAAACAATCAATTGACAAACAACTATCCTTCGCGCTTTATACTTCGTTTCGTTTTAGTAACCGCCTTTTTAATGAAGTTTTATCGGATTATAAGCTCACATATACGACTTTTTTAATTTTACAAGTCTTGTGGCAACGCGAAGAAGCTGGTCAAACAAGTACATTCATCTATGAAATTCAAGATGCCTTATTCCTTGATACAGGTACTGTTTCTCCAGTTATCAATAAATTAGTTAAAAAAGATTTGATTAAGAAAGTCACAGATGCAACTGATCAACGTAAAAAGCATATCGAGCTTACACAACAAGGTCGTGACTTAAAAGCACCAGTGCTTGAACGCATTAATCAACTTCAAGAAAAACTAGAAGTTGAAGATGAACAAGAAATTGTAGAACATCTTAAATATATTCAAAAGAAATACGAATCAATTTTGATTAACTCAAAATTAAACAACGTTATCTTGTAAAAAAATAAAGGTTGGGAAATCCCAACCTTTATTTTTTAACCAAAGTTAGCTTGACGTTCAAGTTCTTCTAACTTGCGGTTAGTTTTATATAATTTTTCACTAATTTCACGGATAATAGCCACGTTCTTTTTATATTCTTCATTATCCATTTCTAAACTACTCATGCTGACACTCACACGTTCTTTAACGTTTTCTTCTAAATTACGAGCATGATCGGTTAATTCAATAAATACCTTACGACCATCTTCGCCAGTACGGCTACGAGTAATCCAACCGTTCTTTTCCATACGTTTTAACAATGGGGTTAAAGTCCCTGTATCTAAGTTGAGGCGACGACCAAGTTCCTTAATCATCATAGGACGTTGGTCTTCCCATAATACGAGTAAAGTAATATATTGTGGGTAAGTAAGTTTGTATTGTCTTAAAGATTCTGTGTAGAAGTGATTATAAAATCTTTGTGCTGAATAAATTGAGAAACATAATTCATCTTCTAATTTTTCTGGTTTGTGATTAAGCATAGCTAATTTCCTCTCTTATAAAAAACTAATTATACCGACTGAATCATAACATAGCGGTATGGTTCATTTCCTTTTGAAATTGTCTTAACCCCAGATTCTTTAGCCAAAGCGGCATGGATAATTTTACGTTCAAACGAAGGCATTGGATCAAATTTAAATGGACTTTTTGAAAGCTTAACTTGGCGAGCTTTTTGCAGTGCCATTTTTTGTAATATATCTTTTCTTGTTTGACGATATTGTCCCACGTCTAATTCAACTCGAACGCGACGGGAATAATATTTATCCATATAATTTTGAGCAAGTAACTGCAATGAATTGAGCGTTTTTCCCCGCTTACCAACTAATAAACCTGGTTTTTGAGTATCAAAATTATAGTAAACCACGCGACTTTGCTGTCTAACATTAATTACTGTTTCAATTCCCATGTACTTAGTAACATCAGCCAGGTAGTAGCCTAAATCCTGAACAACTCTTGCTAATTCTTCTTCTCTAACACTTTTTAAATCAACATTTGTTGTTGTGGTTGGCGGTACTACTTTTTCGTCTTGTTTTTCGCTTTTTTCCGTTAACTTAACAGGATGACTACTTTTTAAGTTAATTTCAACTTCTGCAAGTTGTTTAAAAAAACCCAAAAAGCCTTTTTTACCTTGAGAAATAATTTTAATTTCAACTTGATTTTTGTCAGCTTTTAAATCCTGCAAGCCTTTTTCTATGGCAAATTCTACCGTATCGGCGGTATAGCGCATTTTATATCCTCCTTTCTTTTTTTATTTTAGAAAAAAACATCATATAATTTACCATAATTAACAAAAATTATTATAACACGCTTTTTTCTTTTATGCTATATAATTTTGCACAAAGAGTTTATAGATTTAATTTCTCTTAGCTTTGAATAAGTGATATGGTGAAATAATTTGCATTTTTCCAAGAATATCTAAGAATTCATCGACAGTTTCTTCTTTTTCATCACTTGGAGTTAGTGCCCAAATCTTAAACGTGTTTACAATGCCACCAACATACAATTCTTCGGCATAGCGCTTTGGAATTGAAGTTGCATAATCAATTTGATAAAATTCATTTCTTTTTTCTAACTCTTCTTTAATTACGTCACCTAATTTGTAGGCAAAAGTTGCATCCCCATTAGTTGAAAATAATGCGCGGATAACCGCTTTATTTTCAAGCATGAAGGTTGCAAAATGATAAAATTCATCCTGAGTTGCAAGATATTTTTCTTCATCACGTTGTTTTCTTGGTTCTTGGAATTTAATAATATTTTCTCGATCTTTTTTTAATTCTTGTTGACTACCGTCAAAGATTCTTCTTTCGATTGCAGCTAAAAAGTCATATTTATCAGTGTAGTAAGTGTAAAATGAACGCCGACTAACTTGTGATGCTTCAACAAGTTCAGCAACTGTTAGTTGGTTAAATGGTTCATCTTCTAAAATCTTGACGAACCCTTGTTCTAATCTTCGTTCTGTTCTCTTCAATAATATTCTGCTCCTAACATATATTAGTATTGAGTATACTAGCTTTTAGTATATCACTTTAAAACAAAATATTGAAATGTTCATGCACTATCTGTGTTATAATTTAACTACTATTCAAGCTTGCCCTTAGGGTTTTAAGCATAAAATCTAAGCGATTATTCTCTA
>NZ_BAML01000037.1 GCF_000615845.1 Ligilactobacillus hayakitensis DSM 18933 = JCM 14209 | reverse complement strand
CTCGTTCGTTAAGAACATTAATTATTATAAATTAATTTTTCTTAACTGTCAACAACTAATTTTAAAAAATATGTCGTTGATTTATAACTGCCAAATGACAGCTTTTATAATATATCACTTATTAAAAAACATGTCAACATTTTTTTATTAAATGTTTTTTGCTTTCGTCATAAGCAACGATTAATAATATACTCTGATTTTTTAAAATCGTCAACAGTTTTTTGAAAGTTTTTTTGAAAAATTTTTTAATTACCTGCAAAAACTATTTTCTTTCTTCCTTACCGATCCATTTCTCGGTTTTGCTTACGGATTACAAACACTACTTTAATTATTTTTCCCCATAACATCTTAACCATACGGCAAATTCAATTGATACTTATTTGGTTAATTTTAAATCTTATTTTTTAATTGAAGTTATCCTTTCTTATATAATGTTATCAATTCCATAGGAGTCATCAAAGTTCTTTTCATTCAGACTTTGCTATAACACAAAAGTGTCAATTGCATCGCCACCCAATCTTTTGTCTCCGCAATATTTAATTCTACCATTACTTTATCACCTACCTTTAGCTTTTTAATTGTTTCCATAATTTTATTAGCACTACACTTAACGATTTCATCATTGCGTGCTGTGTTTTTTGTATTCATCTTCTTCATATTTTCTTCTTGCATGTTGTTGCTTTTTTATTCTATATATAATAACCAATTAATTCAGAATAAAAAATTACCGTCTTATTTATAGTAGAAGACTACAAAGACGACTCCGTGAAATTTTGCACAAACTTTGAATTTATCTTATAATAACTTTTGTTTATAAATAAAATTTTACTTAAAGGAGCGATATCTTTATGAAACTTGTTGGTATCGTCGGTACAAACGCAGATTTTTCATTGAATCGTAAGCTTTTACAATTCATGCAAAAGCATTTTGCGTCCCAAGCCGAAATTGAAATTTTAGAAATTAAGGACCTAGAAGCTTTTTTAGACCCTAATCAAGCTCCTAGCCAAAATGTTAAAACTTTTAGCGATAAAATCAAAGCAGCCGATGGTGTCATCATCTCAACTCCTGAATACGATCACACCATCCCAGCACCTTTAGCTTCTGCTTTAGAATGGCTTAGCCAAACTCAAGCCCTTAAATTTAAAAAAGTGCTTGTAACCGGAGCTTCTTATGGAATGTTAGGTACTCTTCGTGCCCAAGAACATCTCTTCCAAATTCTACATAGCCCAAGCTTAAGTGCCATCACTATGCCGGGGAAAGAATTCCTTTTACGCCGTGCTAGCGAAGCATTTGATGATAACGGCAACTTAAAAGATGCTAACGTACAAGCTGAGCTCGACGCTTACTTTGCAGAATTTATTAGCTTTATTAATGCTTAATCGAAAGGTGGATTTATCATGAAATTAGTTGGAATTGTTGGTTCTGCTAAGGACAACGCTCCTGTTAGAACCCTCCTTAAATTTATGCAAAAACATTTTGCAGACCAAGCCGAAATCACATTACTTGAAACTCGTGATTTCCCTATGTTTAATGAATCAAATGATCAAAGCGAAACTGAATTATTCCAAAATGCAGTTACTTTAATTGAAGAATCTGATGGGGTTATCATCGCAACCGATGAACAAAACCGTACCATCCCTTCTGCTTTAAACTCATTTATCGACTGGATGTCATTTAACCTTCATCCTTTCGAACAAAAACCAATGATGATTATCGGTGCTTCTGAAGATATGAATGGCGCTGCCAGTGCGCAAATTCATTTACGCGAAATCATGGACGCCCCTGGTTTAGGACCTATCGTTTTAGGTGCCAACGAATTTGTTTTAGGTAATGCCCAAGATAAGTTCGATGCAAATGGCGACCTTATCGATCAAGGAACCATTGATTTTCTAGCTCATGCTTAAAGAATTTCATCAAATTTGCAAGCATTCATGCCGGAATTGCAGTTGAAGAAAATGTTGAATTTGAACCCGGTGTTTACGAAGTTGATGCTAAAGGACATAACGGTGATTTCAAAGTTAAAGTTACCCTTTCTAAAGATCGTATCGAAGACATCGACATTGATACTAAGAGTGAAACTAAAGGAATTTCTGAACCAGCCTTTGAACGCATCCCTGCACAAATCCTTGCTGGTCAAACCCTTAACGTTGATGTTGTGTCTGGAGCTTCTGATACAAGTAACGGGATTTTAGATAGTGTGGCAACTGCCATCAAACAATCTGGTGGAGATCCTGATATCTTGAAGAAGCGTCCTAAACCAGATGCTAATGCCGTTGCTTTACCACAAGAATATAACGTTGATGTCGCTATTGTTGGTGCTGGTGGTGCCGGTTTAACTGCAGCTGCTTCAACCCTTCAAGCCAACAAAACAGCTTTAGTGCTTGAAAAATTCCCATCAACTGGGGGTAACACCGTTCGTGCTGGGGGGCCTGTAAACGCCGCTGATCCAGAATGGCAAAAACAATTCGCCGCTTTACCTGGGGAAGCTGATACCCTTAAAGCCATCCTTGATACTGACTTAAACGAAATCGACGTTGAATATCGTGACGATTTTGTTAAACTTCAAGGCCAAATCAAAGATTACCTTGATGGCAAGCATGACTACCTCTTTGATTCAAGTACTTGGCATGAAATCCAAACTTACCTTGGTGGAAAACGCGTTGACTTAAATGGTCAAGAAATCCACGGGAACTACGATTTAGTAAAAACTCTAACAGATAATGCCTTAGATTCAGTGAAATGGTTAGCTGATTTAGGGGTTGAATTTGATATGAGTGAAGTAACAATGCCAGTTGGGGCTAAGTGGCGTCGTGGTCACAAGCCAACTGAACCACTTGGCTTTGCCTTTATCCGTGTCCTTTCAGAATTCGTTAAAAATAACGGTGGTCAAATTCTTACTGAAACCCGCGCAACTAAATTGCTTACTGATGAAAATGGTAAAGTTGTTGGCGTTAAAGCGCGCAATGCATCCGGCCAAGAAGTTATTGTCCACGCTAAAGCTGTCATCTTGGCTGCTGGTGGTTTTGGTGCCAACACCAAGATGGTCCAAAAGTATAATACTTATTGGGAAGATATTGATGATGATATCGCAACAACTAACTCTCCTGCGATTACTGGGGATGGAATTGAACTTGGAACTGCTGTTGGGGCTGATTTAGTCGGCATGGGATTTTCACAAATGATGCCCGTTTCTGACCCAGTAACCGGGGAATTATTCACAGGTATTCAAACTCCACCAGCTAACTTCATCATGGTTAACCAAGAAGGTAAGCGTTTCGTTAACGAATATGAAGGACGTGACGTTTTAGCGAAGGCCGCAATTAAAAATGGTAGCTTATTCTATCTTATTGCTGATAATGAAATTAAAAAGACTGCTTATAATACCAGTGAAGAAAAACTTGAAGAACAAGTTAAAGCTGGTACCCTTTACAAGGATGACACCCTTGAAGGTTTAGCTAAGCAATTAAACATGGATCCTAGTGTCTTAGTTGATACGATTAATAAGTACAACTCATACGTTGATGCCGATCACGATCCAGAATTTGGCAAGAACGTCTTTGACTTAAAAGTCTTACACGCTCCATTTTATGCAACTCCTAGAAAACCAGCTATCCACCACACTATGGGTGGCTTGAAGATCGATACTAAAGCTCATGTTTTAGATGCTCAAAACCAAGCAATCAAAGGACTTTATGCTGCCGGAGAAGTCGCTGGTGGTTTGCATGCCGGTAACCGTTTAGGTGGTAACTCATTAGCTGACATCTTCACCTTTGGTCGTATTGCTGCTAAAACAGCCATCGCTGAAAGTCAAAGCGTTGAGCTCGATGCAACAAGCGGTCCTTCTGAAGACTAAAAATCATCGCTAAACGAATATAGAAATAGCAAAATAAAAACCTTAAGAAATCAAGGTTTTTGAATTATGTGACTTTTTTTCAGTCTATTTTGAGATTGTACAAACTTAGATTGCTCTTAACAAAAAAGAGGATGGAACTTAATCCATCCTCTTTTTTGTTCTATCCTAAATATTTATTACCCGCAAGTTTACGGTAATATTGGGCGTTAGTTGTTTCCATGTATGGAATTACCCAAAACATTCCAATTCCCAAACTAAGTACTCCCAAAATAATCCAACCAAGAAAACTTAATTGTAATAAGAAGTATTCCCATTTATGACCGTTCATTAACTTGCGACTTTCAGTAATTGCTTCAGTTAAACCAACATCTTTATTAGCCTGCATCATATCTTTTAAGATATAAAAAGTTTGTGAGTATGCTAAAGATTTGATGATTCCGGGAATAACAAGAAGAAGCGTCCACAAAACGGTAAACACACTTACCAAAATATTAGTTAGTAATGTATTTGTGAATCTTCCTTTAGTAAATCCTGAAAATACAGCCGCGAAGTAGTTTTCTTCACGCTTGCCTTCTACAAAATCCAAAAAAGTATAGACAGCACCTGCAGAAAATATCCCTGTAATTAGGGCACTCAAGGTAAGCCCCACATAAATTCGCGGTGGCACTCCACTTTCCAACGTCGTTTTCAAGTCAAGTTTACCACTAAAAATTGATTCAATAATTGACGTCACAATTGAATAAATAACTGTAAAAATCACGGCCCAAGTCCAGTTACCCGCTAATTTTTGTCTGGCACTTCTTCTTAATTCCGTTAGATTCATCATCTTAATCACCTCTTAGAATTGGGCTAATAAATAATCACGTAAAGCTGATCTAAATGCTGCACCTAATTCTTCTTTGACATCTTCAGGGTATTGTTCTACCACTTCTAATGCTTTAGGGAAAAATTCTGTTGCTGCATTAGCGTAATAATCATTAGTGCGATCCTTACCAAACTTGCGATCATAGCGCATCAATAAGTCATCTAATGATTGGTAGTCGCTTTTTGCTTCATATTTTTCTGATAAAAATGTTTGCGCTGACGCAATTGTGCCGCGCATAATTTCTAATCGTGTACTCATTTATTAGTTCACCTTTTATTATAGATTAGACTATTACTATAGTCTCTTTTCACTTGTATTATAACAAATTTTACCAAAATTTTCATTAAGATTATCTATCATTGTCAACTACTCTTCACCTATAGAAGAGGGGTTATTCTCGCTTCAGTATGATAAATACACCTAGGAAAATCTAAATAACATTTATTATATATATAATGTTTATGTTTTATATCTAATTCATTTACATTTAACACTTAACACAATTCAACAGTTTATACGTGAGTAAAAAATAGAGCTACCTCTCAGGCAGCTCTATTCATTACTACTAAAGTCAAACTTATTACATTCTTTCTCTTTATTTTTTCCATAAAAACTCAATCAGTACACGATCTACTTGGGAATTTTCATGAAGCTGACTGTGTTGTGCTTTTTTACCGGTAAATTTTACTTCTCGATATGATTTCGCCTTTTCACTAACAAGTGAACGCAAAGATTGGGATGAGGTATTTGATACCCGACCATCACTTTGATTATCAATATCTCCATATAGATTCAAAAATTGAATTTTATCCAAGTTTTTAACTTGGCGGATTCGTTCCAAACTCTGATATGTGGCTGATTTTTTTGTTGGCGTTCCGTCTTTGTTCAACTGAACATTTGCCGGTTCATTCATGCCTTTTATTCCATTAAAATGCCCCGCAATGTCAACAACTTTAACCACTTGCGGCAATCTTAAATTATCTGCTTCATGAATGATATAATACATTATCGACATATTCCCCATCGAATGTCCAACAAGGTTAACTTCAGTAATTCCATACCGTTTTTCCAAACTTAACATAACATTTTTAGAATATCGTGTTAATTTTGCTTCATTACCATCCCGATTATTGCGGTAATTCACAAGAATAATCGGATTTATATCATCTTTTTTAATAGTTCCATGAAATGTAACCTTCCCATTTTCAGAAACATCCGCTTCAATGATTGTCTTAGTCACTCCAGCACGTTTAGCTGCTTGTGCCATGTGCCTTTCAGCGTTACTGGAACTCCCATATCCATGAAAAAAAACAGTTGCTCTTTGTGCGTGATGATAAGTTGTCGTATTAACCTTATTTTGTACGCTGTTATATGCCAAAATTATGCCACCAATAACAAGCATTCCCAACAATATACTTAGTTTTTTGATTGCCATTTATTCACCTACTTTATTAATATCTAACCTTAACTAATAAAGGTACCATTTGAGCATGATGAACCAAATAAGTAGATAATGCTATCGTCATTTTGACGGTTAAAATTTTATTTCACCATTTTGTAAACCTTTTATTTGCCCGCAAACTAATTTTCAACTCGTAAGTTTAATTCTGCAATCATCTCATCCACGCTTGTTGCTTGATAAGCATATTCAACTCCTTCAAGAGCTAAATCTTGATAAGTTAGTACGGGGAGTCCGCGTTGATTGAAGAATTTTTGATCCGCAACTTTATTTGATTCTTCCCCTAACATTAACACGGCTTTAACCTTATCATAATTAAAGTTTTCCTTTATAAACACTTTTTTCACAAAGATATTCGGATGTACATTCAACCTCAATACTTTGAATGTTACTTCTGACGGTGCCACGATCAAAAAACTTACTTGTGGACATTGTTTAGCAATCTGTTCAATTCCTCGAATATTTTCTGTTAGCGTAAATACAAGTACTTGTTTTTGCGCTTGATTTTCTTGATACATTGCCAATGCATCCCGGACACTCATTTCATGATACATCCACCATTCTTGACGTCCATTAGTATCTCCCATCCATGTCCAAGGTTTGTTTTGTCCAGTAAAATGAATAATCTTTCTTTTATTTTGCAAAAATTTTTCTTTAGTTTGTTGAGAGACTTTATAAGCTTCTACGCCATAAGCCATATTATATTCTGGTGCGAGCTCATAAATTGAATCATAATCAAAATAGGCATTAAAGATATGTTGATCATCTGCTTGTTCATCAAGTCTGATTTCCTTATCTGTATGTTCAATATATGCAACTCGGCGTTCAGTTTCTTTTTTTAACCCGTCTACATAATTATTTTGCCGCCATACATCGCAATCAAAAAGAAGCACCCCTGAGTTATACCGATTAGTCATCGTTTCATATCCAAACCAATCTAATGCCATCCCAAGGGATTTTCCATTCAAATCAATTCTAAATAGTTCATCCAAATTAGCATTCACAACAACATCACAATCAAGATACAACACTCGATTAATGTCTTGTGGCAATAAATCTGGTAAAAGCATACGCGCATACGAAATTTTAGTAATATATTTAAATGAGGCATCCCATTTTAGTTCCGCTTCACTAATCTTCCAATCAATTACACGATTAGTTGTTCCGAAAAGAAAGTTATGATATTTCATAAAATACTCTGCAGGAATGTCAGTATTCACGACATAAATATTTAATTGGGCATTATGTGCGATTAACGATTTAATGGCGACATCAAGTTGATCCACATATCTATTATCGACACAAAAGACTATATTTTTCTCCATCCTAGTATTTTCTCCTTTATTTTTCCGATATATAACTCATAGTTAATTCTTTAACTTTATTAATCAAGTCTTTTACATCTTGAGCTTGATAAGCATATTCAACATTTTCAAATGCTAAATCTCGATATGTTAGTATAGGAACGGAAATTGAATTGAATAATTGTCCCTCTTCTTCTAAATTAAATTCTTCTCCCAACATAAGTATTGCCTTAATTGAAGTAAAATCAAAATAATCTGCTTTAAATTGTTCTCTCACAAAGATATTTGGTTGCATATTTAATTTCCAGATTTCCCTACTTATAGCTGTTGGTGCAACCACAATGAAATCAATCTTGGGATTAGCAGCGGTTATCTCTTTAAGCCCACGAATATTTGCTGATCGGGTATACACTAGCATTTGCCGTTGTTCAAATAATTTTTGATGCATCTTCACTACATCCCGAACACTCATAAAACGAAAATCCCACCAATTTTGACGTCCGCGCATATTTCCCCATTCAGCCCAAGGTTTAAGCGGACCAGTAAAATGAATAATTTTTCCTGCTTTAATTTCTTTAAATTTATCTCTAGCATATTGCGCCATGCCAAGAATCATCGTTCCAAATTGCGTGTTCATTTCGTAAGGTAATTCATACACATTATCATAATCAAAATATGCATTAACAACATGTTGATCATCCGCCCCAAGTTCAGGCGGAAGCGCTTTTGTAGCTTCTTCTTGTAGTTTAACTCTTTTTTCAATCTCTTCTTTTAAGCCTGAAACATAATTATTTTTCCGCCATACATCACAGTCAAATAACATCACTCCTGAATTATAGCGATTAGTTGCAGTTGCAAAGTTTAACCAATCAATTACTAAACCAACGGCCTTATCCATCAAGTCTATTTCAAATAACTGATCAATATTATCAGTCACCACAATATCACAATCTAAATATACTACCCGTTTTAAATGAGGTAATATTTCAGGGATGAGTAAGCGTGCATAAGAAATTTTAGTGATATATTCAAACGATGCATCCCATTTAAGTTCTTCTTCTTCGATTTTCCAATCAATTACACGGTTGCTCGTGTCATTCAAAACATGTTGATATTTCATAAAATATTCGTATGGAATATCAGCATTCACCACATAGATATTTAAATCTTCGTTATAAGCGATAAGCGATTTTATTGCAACGTCCAATTGAGCTAGATATCGATTATCAACACAAAAGACAACATTTTTCTCCATAATTTTCCCCGTATTTCCCATAAAATTAATCATTCTAATTATAACAAAATACTATTCGGGGGAGTTAATGTTTTTTACGATATAACTTTTACTTACTGATTTCAGTTTCAAGGCAAGAAACGACAGTCAACTTCCCCTCTCTAAAGTAGGCGGAGTTACGCTCTTTTCATTAAATCTCAAAGAAAAGAGCACAAAAAAAGTAACCATCTAGCAGCTTTTTACAAACTACTTAACCGTTACTTTTTTAGAATATATTTTTTTCAGTATTAATTGACAAAGATCCTTTTGTTTATTTCTTACTTAATGATGTAAGATAATCTTTGTTTTGCTTTAAATTTCATTTCCTATTCATTAACCATATGGTAATCACACTAATATTATTGATTATCCATTTAACATTTCATACTTAACACAAATAAATAGGTTGATTTTTATGTTCAACAACCCCATATTTTTCGGGAAATTTTCTCTAAACTCCCGCCATCACAACATTTTTTGGTATAATTTAAGCAGCATTTTTTGAAAGGAAAAATATTTGATGAAGAAACACTTAATTTGGTTAGCATGGGCTTTCTTTTTGGTTTTGATACCTGCCATTCCCATTGCTTCTTTTAACCTCAATTATCAAGCCCCTTCAGCTCAGCTTTTAGCTTATGATTTAGGAATTGTCGCTTTTGTCCTTTGGGTTGAAATCGCTTGGATTAAGCAAAAACCACAATGGGTCGAAAAAACGATTGGCGTTGATACGCTTTATAAGGTCATCACCTTCTTAGGAGTCATTGCCCTTTTAGGTGCCGGTTTACATCAATTGATTGCTGAAAGCGCATCAACTTTAATCAAAACAACGGGTATTATCGCCTGGATTTTGGCATTAGTCATTGCAATCTACGGCTTGATTGCCTTAGCGACAAAAATCCCCAGCCGCAAACTCAAAATCAATCGTTATCTCAGAAACATTATCAATAGCTTTGCGATTTTGGTGATTGTATTAATTTGGATTCACGTCAACGTTATTCCCGCCATCGCCAGCATTCAGCCCTTTATGATCACTTTTAATATTTACGCAATTTCTGCTTTCAATTGCTATATTTATGGTTGGATTAAAAAGCGCCAACATCGCAAATAGATTAGTGAATCTAAAAGCCTCCAATGAAAGTAACTATTATTGTTAGCATCATTGGAGGCTTTTCTTTGCTTTTATGAAACACTATGGTAATCACATTTATATTATCAATTATTCATTATATATTTAACACAAAGAATCAGGAAGATAATTATTCTTACAATCATTTTTCATGAATCGTCTACATAACAATACCGTATCGGCAAATATCTAACTGATTGATTTTGATTATTTCGCCAAAATTTTCCAGTTTCTACTATTATAATATCTCAACAAAAAAGACTAGGAAAACCTAGTCTCTAACTCTTATTTTTTACTTAATGATGTAAGATAATCCTTTTGTTCAAGAATGTTTAAGATACGATCGAAACGTTGACGATCACTATCACTCAACTTTTCAATGCGTTCACTAAGAAGTGAACCAACGATATCTTTTTGCGTTGAACCAATTCCGATATTTGTCAACGCTGTGATTTGATTACGAATGTGGTTATCAACGCGGACATTTGCAGGAAAAGTCACACTGTTATCTTCAGTTAAAACATCTTGTCTTGTAACTTGGTTTTCAACTTCAACAGTTTTTGTATGACGTAATCCAGCAGTTGATTGTCCTTTAGTATGTTTAAGTAAACCTGCCATTTTATTCACCTAATCTTTCTATAATTTCAGCTGCCACCTTGTGGAATGCTTTGTGTGTTCTGATATCCCATGAATCGTGAGGATGATCGGTAATCCCTGTCATATCCATACGTTTAACACGTTCCATTTGCATAATTTGAGATTTAAAGACGTTTTCGTCGCCAAATTCCTCAGCTGCGGCGTCCAAAATTTCTTTATCAACACTAGCTGAGCGTTTTGAAAGGAATGGTAAGATTCCTAAGATTTGTACGGTAGAACCATATTGATCAACAATACTATCTTGAAGATATTCAATCAAGACTTCTGCCCCTTGTAATGAGCGTTCTTGTGTTTGTAAAACCACAATGATTTGGTCGCAAGCATAAAATGCAGTATCATTAGGTAGAGAGATTGTTGGTGGCACATCAATGAAAATGAAGTCGTATTTATCACGAAGCGGATCAACTTGAGTCTTAAAGTATGAAATACGTTGTTCTTCATCGATAAAATTACGTTCCAAAAAACGTCCATACATACTAAAGTCAACCGCATTTGGTACTAAATATAAGTTTTCTCCAATTTCAATGGTAATGTCATCTAAACTTTCCTTCTTATTTAATGCAGTCATTAATGAAGATTCAATGGTTGCAACATTGTCTTTGTTTTGAGATTTTGTTTTTAAAAATAATGCGGTAATGTTGGCTTGAGGATCAAAATCGATAACCAAGCACTTTTTCCCCATCTTAGCTAAGTTATAACTAACTAACGCTGTGGCACTTGTTTTACCAACGCCACCTTTGAAATTTAAAAATGATAAAACGGTAGCTGTCACTTTTTTTCGTCCTTTCTATTATAATTTCCTATTGTTAAGTATACCATAAACTCCAACATTGTGTTAATACTCTTTGATAACCTATGACATTGTGTTAATGTATTTAACTTTAACATTATATATTATTCATTAATATAATTAATAATATATAAACATTCCCATTAATATAAAATATATAACATTACTATTAACATATACATTACTATTAACATATGCATTACTATTAACATATGCATTACTATTAACATAAAATATATATATTGCTATTAACATGATATATGTGGTAATTCACTTGGAAGAAATAACCCTGATAGTTGAAAGTTCTTAGTTTTTCCGCTACGATTAGATTACTACAATTTAACGGAGGGTTAATATGAATTTACTATTTGTATGCTTAGGTAATATTTGCCGCTCACCGATGGCAGAAGCTATGATGAAGGAGCGTATCAATCAAGCAGGATTAGCTAACCAAGTTAAGATTGACTCAGCTGGTACTTCAGATTTTAACAAAGGCAAGTTCGCTGATAGTCGTACAGTTAATCAATTAAACTTACATAACGTTCCTGCAGAAAATTTAATCTCACGCCAAATTACGCGTGCTGATATTTTAGAAAACGATTATGTTATTTGCATGGATGACTCAAATATTTCAAACGTTAAAGAAATGTTCGCTGATTTAACTTGCGACAACGTGATTGGGATTAACGATATCACTCCTAATAAAAAAGGTGTCGCTGTTGATGATCCTTGGTTTACAGGAGACTTTGAAACAACTTACCGCGACATTGATTATGCTTTAGATTTTTGGATGGATAAAGTCAAATCTGAATTATAATTTGCTTTTTGGATAAACTATGCATTTGTGTTATATGTATATGTATGTGTATTATGTTAATGGATAATGGATAATGGATATATAAATAAAATGGTAGTGGATATTCACTACCATTTTTATTTGCATTAATCCCTGTATCCTTTAAATACCATGGAATCTTTGCTTCGATTAGATAACTCTAATTAGAATTTCACATGCTTGTTTCTATAATTTCTTTTTCCATTTATCTCTTCTTATGTGTTAATGTTAGTGTTTATATATTATATTAATTGATAATATATTATTATTTATAAGTTAACTTGTTATCAGACGCGCTCAGAGCCTGCGTTCAATTTTTAATCAGACTTTTGCCTTCAACGCCCTTACTTGTTGCAGCGAGAAAGATGTGAGGAATGTTGCTGCTTTATTTTTTTTATTACTTCACTACCTTTTTAAGAGGTTTTCGTATTATATACTACCCTTAATATCCCACAAATGAGACATCCATAATTTTGGTAAACTTGCTATTACATGTACATGACTAATTATCCTATGTCTCAAGATCAAATATTCATTATATAGACTGTTGATTATTCAAAATATCTTTTCAACTTTTTACTCTTTATTTGTGTTAATA
>NZ_BAML01000038.1 GCF_000615845.1 Ligilactobacillus hayakitensis DSM 18933 = JCM 14209 | reverse complement strand
ATAATAATTAAAATTACGAAAAAAAGACCCTTCGGACCTAACAATTGGGGGCTTATATCCCCTTGACTGAAGTCGGGGGTTTTACGCCAAAATATCAATAAAAAAGATACGAAGGGGGAAATTTTAATGTTATATCAACAAATCTCAGCCAACAAACGCAATACAATCATTGTTTTATTCTTGTTTGGTTTATTAATGGTCGCACTTGCTGGCTTTTTTGGATTCTTATTCGAAAGTCTTAAACTCGCCTTTTGGATTTTTGTTGGATCCATAATTTACGCATTGATCGCATACTTTTACGCTGCCGGTGTGTTAATGCAAATTAATGATGCCATCGAACTTAGTCCCACCGATCATCCCCAACTTTTTACGATGATCGAAGAACTTTGTATCGCTGCGGCTTTACCAATGCCACGCGTTTATTTAATCGAAACTGACTGTCCCAATGCCTTTGCGACAGGAAGAAACCCCAACCACGCTAGTATCGCCGTAACCACCGGCTTACTTAACATGATGGAACCAGATGAACTGCAAGCCGTTATTGGCCATGAACTTTCCCATGTCAAAAACTATGATACGCAAGTAACCACGATTACCAGTGTGCTTGCTGGTTTGATTTCATCTACGGGCTTCTTTTTCCTTGCTCTTGGATGGGAATTAATGAGAAGTCGGTTTGAAAATTTCTATATGCAAATTATATTTTATTTGCTGGGTTTTCTTGGGTTATTCATTGGGCTAGTTATCATCTGCATCGGAATTCCCATCAGCAAGATTTTGTATTTCATGTTGTCACGTCAACGTGAATATCTCGCCGATGCTTCTTCTGTATATCTCACTAGAAATCCCGATGGCATGATTAGAGCGCTTCAAAAGCTTCGCGGTGACCATCATGTGATGCCTCGTGGTGGGGCTTTGGGTCATGAACTTTACTTCAACATTAGCGAAGTTGGTTCATGGTTTACTAATCTTTTTTCCACCCACCCCACATTAGATAAGCGGATTTCACGTTTGTTGGAAAGTTTTTCTACTCGACAATAACTATACACATACCAAAAAACTTGATAAATCAACTTTTTTCGTGATTTATCAAGTTTTTTTATTTTTCGCTTGACTTGAACTTCACTCCAAGTACTATGATAATCCCATCAAGAAAATATAATCTCATACAAAATATAATCAAAGGAATGATATGTATATGAAAACAACAGTTTTAGTATTTCACCCAAATTTAAGTTCATCAAACGTTAACGCTACTTTAGCGAACGCTTTACCAGAAGATATTGAAGTTCGTAATATGTACGCCCTTTACCCTGACTTCAAGATTGATGTCGCAACTGAAAAAGCGGTCCTTGAAGCTAGCGATCGTATCGTTTTACAATTCCCAATGTATTGGTACAGCTCACCAGCTTTACTAAAGCAATGGGAAGATGATGTTCTTGAATATGGTTGGGCTTACGGTTCAAATGGCGATGCTTTACACGGCAAAGAATTAGTTATCGCTGTTTCACCAGGTGCTAACAACTATGACCGCGATGATTTCGCCAAATATCACGTTACAGAACTTTTACGTCCTTTCCAAGCTACAAGTCGTTTAATTGGAACAAAATTCATTAAGCCATTCATTACTGTTGGCGCTTCATCAATTTCAAATGAAGCTTTACAAAAACAAGCTCAAGCTTACGTTGATTATTTAACTAATGACAATTTAGAAGAATTAGGAGATTTTGAATAATGTTTATTATTGATATTAAATTAACTGAAACAAATATTACTGAAGAAGCTATTTCAGCACACCGCGCTTGGTTCAAAAAATACTTTGATGCAGGCAAGTTCGTGCTTGTTGGACCTCGCGTTGATCTTGATCACGCCGGAATTATTGTTGCTAAAGCAAAAAATCGTCAAGAAATTGATGAATTAATCAGCCAAGATGTCTTTTATCCAAATGGCGCTACCTATGACGTCATGGAATTCAAGGCTAACCTTAATACTTTTGCCTAAGCATCACTAAAAAAGGCCACGTTCACTTTTGAACGTGGCCTTTTTTTAATCTTCTAAAATCTTATATTCTTCAAAGTAACTCTTATTTTCTTTAATTTTTCCATTTTTATACAAGGAAATCTTATGTTCTAGACGATCAATAGAACGTTGAAGATTCTTTTTCTTTAAGAATAATTCATCTAATTGTTCTTCCAATAATTCTTGGCGGGCATCTAAAGTTGCATCCCCTTGACGTAACATATCCGCATAATCCACCAGTTTTTCGACCGGAACATCTGAATGTCTGAGACAAACAATCATTTCAATCCAGCCTTGCAAACCATCATTGTAATAACGATTGCCGTTTTTTTGTCGGGGAACTTCTGGAATTAAACCGATTCTTTCATAGTAACGTAAAGTATCAGGTTTAAGGCCATATTTTTCAGCAGTTTGAGTAATTGTTAAGTTTGACACCAGTTTTTACCTCCTTAAATCTATTCACATATATATTAGCACTTGGAGTTCAGTTCAAGTAAATACTTTTTTTACTTATGATGCGAATCAATCCCCCTTAATTTTCCATACATCCGGTAGATTTTGCCACACAAAAAGGTATCTCTTCCAAAACGAAAAGATACCTTTTTCCTTAATAATCACTGTGCATTACATCATCCAAGAATTTAGCAACCAAATTTAAATCTTCGGTTGTATATTTACTGGCGATTTTTTCACACAATTCTTGTTTAATTTTTTGGTGTAACTGCGTATGCACTGCAGCTACTTCTTGGCCTTGGGGCGTTAAATCATAGAAAATCTTCTTTTGATCATCGGGGTGTTTGTTGGCGTTAATCAAGTTGGATTCCAACAAAGTTTTAGCCGCTCTAGTCACGCCTCCACGGGTAACATCAAGTTCTTTAGCTAATTGAATCCCCGTTTTTTCACCACTCTGTAATTCAGAAAGTAAATGCAAGGCAACAATTGATAACCCCGATACAACGGTTGCTAAATCGGGATTTTTTAACTGTGCTAAAATCCACTGTCTTTCTTTAGATAAAGAACTATTAGATTTTTGACTTTTTATTTTTCCAATTTTTGCAATAATTTGTTCAATTGTATCCTGGGTCATAGTTGCCCTCCTTTAAAATGTTTGTGCTTTATTTTCAGCTTCTTTTAAGGCTTGATTTAAAATGCTTGCTCGTTGATTGTGCTTGGCGTCAGCACCTTCAATATAAATCGCATCCACATCTTTAATACCATAAAATTTCATCATGTTTGATAAATAAAGCGAACCGATATCCATTAAGGCACAGCTTTCTTTGCTTGGGATACGGAAGAGTTTGCGGAATAAGAATTTCACAATCCCCCATTTTCCACTTGTGTGGTATTCACTTCCGGCAGCTTGAATATGCAACATCTTTTTATTCTTCAACAAACCAACCGAACCTTTATCTGTGTACTTAAAGGTTTTATGCGCAACCGCAGTTAAATCTAGATATTGCTTCAATTCAGCCGGTAAAAAGTGATTGTACATCGGATTGATGAATACATACTTATCAGCGGTCATAAATTCCGTTAACCATTCTTCGTGGCGGGATAACAAGTCCGCTTCCTCTTGCGTTAACTGTTCGTCAAATTTCTGCTTTTGCCATGCTTTCATTGTAACATCATTTAACGGTGGAACACCATCTTTAGCGTACAAATCACGGATGATGATTTGATCATTTGGATGAGCTTTTTGATAAGCTTGGATAAATTTTTTTCCTACTTCTAATGATAAACTACCTTCTACGTGTGCGTGTGCTTGAATAATTAATACTTTTGTCATATTTAAAACTTCTTTCATTTTTGTTGCTTGTCAACAAAAATTCAGAATTTTTTAGTTGCTTAATTTACCGCGATCTTTGGCATCCAAATACGTCAACAAATCAACATACAACTGGAACAATTCCAAGAAGTTATGCGGATCTAATCCGATTAATTCCTTGATTTTAGCTAGCCGATAAGACAATGTATTTCTATGAATATGTAATGTGCTAGCCGTTTTTGACATATCACCGTTATTTTTAAAATAGGCCAACAAGGTTTCTAACAAGTCCGTTCCCAAGCCCGTATTTTCTAACAATGAAAACTTCTTTAATAATTCGTCATCATCGTCAAGATGCGATTCGAGTAACTTTTCTAAAAATTGCACTTGCGAATAACTATGATAGTCTTCATGCAATAAATTAGCGAATCGAAGAGCGGTTTGTGCTTCAAAAAATGAGCGTCCCACATTCACGCCGGTCATTCCGACAGCCACCCGATACCCACTATTTCGAGCAAATTCAATACACTTTTGCACCGCGCTTTGATTATGACAAATCAGCACCTGCGTATCAATCGAACGATTCAAATGAAAATCTTGGGCACTTAACTTCAAATCCTTGATATCATGATGCGAACACTTAATAACTACTACTGTTCGTTCTTGGTAAAAGTCAATGTTCAAATCCAAGGCTTCTTTTTTCAAGTTTTCAACGGTATCAGTATCAATATCTTTTTGCGTCCACCGAAATAAGAAACGCGTTAACTTTTTGGCTTTACTTTCTTCATTTTCTTGAAATGCTTGTTGTTCTAGCAATAATTCGGTTGCATCTTTTAACAACAACGCAAACGGCTTAACTTGCTTGGGTTCGCCCGTAATTCCTACCACCCCAATAATTTCATTGCGATATTCAATTGGCATATTAATGCCTGGTTGCACGTTTTCTAACCCATCTTTTTGAGCATACGTAAAGATTTTTTGGTGCTTTAAAACTCGGCGCGCTTCACCATGGTTCTTACCGATTCTTTTGGTATCCCCACTCGCGATAATCATCCCTTGTTCATTCATAATATTAACGTTATAAGGAATGTCGTTCATCATCTTATCGACAATTTTTTGCGCTAAAATTCGATTTAATTTCATATTATTATATTTCCTTTTCAAAATTAATTGTGCAAATGCCTAATGAAAACATTTTTTATCCATGTTAAATTTTAACATGTAGTTCAATAATAAAAAAATAAATTTATGTAAAAATTAGAGGTGTGATCAATGGTATCAACAACAATTTCTTGGATTTTCGCCCTTGTAGGACTCTTTGTGGCGATCATCTTGATTTTGAAAAAATTTAATCCGGTCTATTCACTGTTCTTAGGTGCGATTGTCGGATGTTTGGTTGGTGGTTTGTCATTTGCCCAAACCGTCAACGTCATAATTGAAGGAACACAAAGTGTCGTCGGCACTGCCATTCGCGTTTTAGCTGCCGGAATTTTAGCGGGGGTCATGATGGAATCTGGCGCCGCCGAATCAATTGCCCACGCGATTGTAACTAAGATGGGGAATAAACAAGCTTTACTTTCCCTTGCCCTTTCAACAATGATTATCACAGCCGTTGGGGTGTTCATCCCAGTTGCAGTCTTAATTGTCGCTCCAATTGCCTTATCAGTTGGTAAACAAGCTGGCATCAATAAATTAGCACTTTTAACTGCTTTATCTGGTGGTGGGAAGGCTGGAAATATCATCTCTCCTAACCCCAACACAATTGCGGCCGCCAATGGTTTTCATCTTGAACTTAGCCATGTAATGCTTGCGGGCTTTATTCCAGCTTTATTTGGTTTAGCAACTGCCGTTATCATCGCAAGTTTAATCAAGAATAAAGGTCGAGCCGTTAAAGATTCTGACCTAGATGCTGATGCTAACCAAAAAGAATTGATTCCTTTAGGTAAAGCCTTGATTGCACCAGTTTTAGCCATTGTGCTCCTATTACTTAACCCAATTGGATCTCTTTTACATATCAGCGCACTTTCCAAGTTAAATATCGATGCAATGTACATTTTACCTTTTGCATCCGTAATCGGAACTCTTGCGATGGGTCAAGGAAAGAAGATTTCCACTTACGCACAATTAGGATTAGCAAAAGTTACTGACACGGTGTTGATTTTACTTGGAGCTGGCGCAATTGCTGGTTTGATTTCTACTTCAAATCTATCACATCAAATCGTTAAATTAATTGATGCGACTGGCATTTCTGGTACCTTCCTCGCTCCAATCTCAGGGATTTTGATGGCCCTTGCGGTAGGATCAACTTCAACTGCAGTTATCCTTTCAACCGGATCATTTGGTAAGACCATTCTTGATACTGGTACTTCAGCTTTAGGTGCTGCTGTCATGGTCCACACTGGGGCAACGGTAATTGACCAAGTTCCTCAAGGAAACTACTTCCACATCACCGCTCAAAGTATGCACATGTCAATTAAGGAAAGACTCCAAGTTATCCCTTACGAAATGTGTGTCGGCTTAGTGATGACAATTGTCGCAACTGTTTTATACGGTTTTATTTTGAAATAACGAGGTAATTAATATGAAAAAGTTTGTACTCGCACCCGATTCATTTAAAGAAAGCATGTCCGCTAAAGAAGTTTGCCAAGCAATGGAAGCTGGGATTTTAAACGTTTTTCCTGACGCTCAAATTACCCACGTACCCATGGCTGATGGCGGTGAAGGCACAACTGATTCTTTAGTTGATGCTACTAATGGTCGCAAAGAATTTTTAGAAGTTAACGGTCCACTTCCTAATCAAAAAGTTAATGCTTATTATGGAATCTTAGGCGACCAAAAAACAGCGATTATTGAAATGGCTCAAGCTAGCGGAATTATGCTAGTTGAACCAAGTCAACGTAACCCTTTAATCACCACAACTTTTGGGACCGGTCAATTAATCAAAGCCGCCTTAGATCAAGGCGTTAAGAAAATTTTGATTGGAATTGGTGGTAGCGCAACGGTTGATGGTGGAATGGGCATGGCCCAAGCTTTAGGCGCTAAGTTTTATGATGAAAATAATCAACTCTTAGACGGTAACGGTGGCAATCTCGCAGCAATCAATCGCATTGATGTAAGTGAATTAGACCCTCGCCTTGATGATACCGAAGTTATTATCGCAAGCGACGTTCAAAACATCCTTACAGGTAAAGATGGCGCCGCTGCAGTCTTTGGTCCCCAAAAAGGCGCTAGTCAAAAAGATGTTGTCACACTTGATAATGGTTTACAACATTTTGCCGCTTTAATTTCTCGTGATTTAGGTCAAGATGTCGCAAACATCCCCGGTAGCGGGGCCGCTGGTGGTTTAGGCGCGGGGCTTTTAGCTTTCACTAAAGCTAAGCTCCAACCTGGTGTTGAAGTGGTCGCTAACGCGGTTGATTTAGCAAGCAAAGTCGCTGATGCTGATTTTGTCTTTACTGGCGAAGGCGGGATGGATTTCCAAACTAAATTTGGAAAAACTCCATTCGGTGTCGCTCAAGTGGCTAAAGCCGCTGGTAAACCAGTATTTGCGGAAGCTGGATACCTAGGGGACCGCATCGAAGAACTTTACGAAATTGGTATCACCGCTGTTTTCGGGATTGTCGATAAAGCTCAAAGCATCGAAGAATCCCTTAAGGCTGGTCCAGCAAATGTCAAACGTACAACTGAAAATATCGCACGTTTGATCAAAGCCACACAAAAATAACAAATCTATTTATATAAAAACCGGCAAGTAGCTCTTTTTACGAACTGCTTGCCGGTTTTTGCATTATAAAGGAAATTTAGGTTCTATAATATTCTGTACTGATGAAAATTTTAAAGTATATTTCAAGATTATCATCAGTACTTTTTTATTGTAAAATTGCATAAAAAAGAAAGTTGCCGGCCCTAATACTTATAGTAGCGACTAATATTACGGTAGTGTAAAATTAAGATATAAGAAAGACGGCACATTTACTGTTGCCACTAAGCGCAATTTAGGGGCTCAGCTACACTATGAAGAATTAAGAAAAGAAATTAGTGATAATGGTTGGGTCGGATATGCAGACGTTTCTGATATGGTTGAAGCAACAACTAAAGGAAAATATCAACTTGGCTATGGTCACGGTATAAGCTATTGGAAGTATCCAAGAATGCAAGACGCAGAATTCTTTGCTGGGGCTTCTAGTGCAACCGTTAATAATTCAAAGTCTCTTGAAGTTATTAAGAAACATTTTCCAAGGGCGTATAACAATTATTTAGAAGTTGTTGATTGGATTAATGAGAATGGAAAGGTGTGATAAATATGGAAGAAACAATCTTTCAAGAATACGAAAAACGTTTTGGCGAAGTTTTTCCAAAACTTATTCCACAAGATGAAAAATTTGTAGAGCATTGTTTAGAGTTGAACAAGACGATTGATGAACTGCCGGATGATGACCCGTTCATTAAGAAGTATTTTTCTTCAGGAATTATGTATTAAAGCGAATAAGTGTTATTTTAACGTCTGCTAATCGGCAGGCGTTTTTTAGTGCAGAAATTTATTATCATACAAACAATCGTTTTATTTACTTTTTCAAACAAAAAACCCTGATAATTAAATTATCAAGGTTTATCCTTTTTATTTATTATTTATTATTATTTTTCATTAATCTAACAATAACTCCAGCTAATCCCACAATAATTACCAATAAGATTATTACGATGGTAATCATCATTGGACTATGAGTTTGGACGCTTGTTTGACCGCTCTTTTGCGCGTAAGTCTTTGTATCTTGATTTTTAACATGCACAACATAGGTATGGCGGAAGCTTTGATCCGGATTTTTTGAAGTAACATTCACATCAACCTTATAGGTTCCTGGTTTGTATACTTTAGCTGGCCAAGCAAGTTGATACTTAAAATCACTAGCTGCAGCGATTGGGCTTTTAGCCGTTATCGCATGGCCGATTTTTTTACCCGACATCTTCTTAACAGTGTAATCGACTTGTAAGTCCGCTGCCATTTGTGGAATCTTATTTACTAAATGCAAGTTCAAAAATGGATTACTTGCGCTTGAAGAGACCGTCATTTCTTTAACTTGCAAGTTGGCTTGTTGTTTGGAAAAGTTAGCGACTACCGCCACCATTTTAGCGAGCTGCGTATTAATTTGGACCGCTTTTTTATTTTTAGCCGGCATCTTTTGAGAAGTAGCTTTTTCTAAAAAGTTCAACCCTCCGACAATTTGCCCCTTAGAAACATCTTTGGGTGCCTCAAAAGTATAAGTCACCATCTTAGTTTCGTTTGGCTTTAAGGTAATTTCTTTTGGTCCATGCAAATACTTGCTGGCTAAGCGTTTTGAATCAGTTAATTTTGAATTTTCAAGTTGATCTTGCTTTACGTACGCTACTCCACCACTTGGGTTCCCTAAGGCGTTCAAAAATTCAACAGCTAGCGTAATTTCATGATTGGAAACATTACTAACTTTAACCACCAAATCTTGTTTTTGACCTGGTTTGGCTGCAAAATCAAAATAACCTTTAGAAGTATCGGTCGTTTGTGGATCGGCGGTAAAATTCATTGAAGCCGCTTGAATGGGAGCATTTACTCCAAAGAAAAATCCCCCTACCAAGCCTAAAAACAACAGGATTCTTTTCATTATTCTTGTCCTGTTGGAGCTGCGTTAAGCGTAACGGTTACTGTAGTGCTGTATGAACCAGCATAGGCATTAGCTGGAATATCAGTAATTTGAAGTGAACCAAGATCAACGGTATATGATCCTTTACCCTCAGAAACGCTTGATTTTCCAGCAGTCAAAATTTGAGTTGGATTAGTTGTAAGTGTTTGTGCTCCTGAAACTAAAGTAGGAGTTGCATCTGAAGTAGTATCCTTCTTAGCAACTGAACCTGGCGTTAAGACAACATTTCCATGAGTTCCAGATAATGCAGTTGCACTTGCAGTCAATGAATATCCAGCACCGGTTCCACGTGCATCAATAATTTCAACTGAACCTAAAGATTGTGCATCCGTTGAAATTTGTGAACCATTTAAGGTTTGACTTAATGAAATTGGAGATAAGCTTCCATTTAAAGTTAAGCTGCCTCCTTTAATATCAGCTGTCGCAGTCGTTGAAGCTGAGCCACCACCTGTTGTTCCTGTTGTTTCAGCAAATACTGGTGTACTAAACAATGAACCTGCCATTAATACACTGGCAGTTAATAGACTAAATTTCTTAATTTTCTTCATAACTATTCCCTCCACATCTTTATTACACCTCAACTATACAACACTAAGAAAGCATTTTCAATAATAATTTGCACTTTTTGAGAAAATAAAAAAATCTATCCCACATTATTGGAATAGACTTTCAGTTAATCTTATTTTTCTTCGTACCAGTGAAGTAAACTTTGTGTTCCTTCATCCCCATAACCCATCGCTTCAACTTGGCAACATTGTTTCAAAATTTGATCAAGGATTTCTAACTTAAAATCACGACTCTTAATTTCATCTTCCGCAATTCCTAAATCTTTGATGAAGTGCTTCATATAAAATGTTGCGTTGAAGTCTCCTTGAATCATTTTAGGCATAAAGGCATCCATTTGAGCGGAACCAGCGGCCCCAGAACGAATGGTTTCGTATGTTTTTTGTGGATCCAAGCCCATTTTTTTAGCGTAAGTTAAAGATTCACAGACACCCGCTAAAGCTCCAGCTAATGCGATTTGGTTCGCCATTTTGGTGTGTTGACCAAAGCCAGCTGGACCTTGCAATCTGATATTTTCTCCTATCGCTTCAAGAACAGGTAAGGCTTTCTTGAATGTTTCTTCTTGGCCCCCAACCATAATCGCTAAAGTTCCGTTATCAGCGCCAGCTTGACCACCTGAAACAGGTGCATCTAACGCAAACATTTGTTTTTGTGCCGCTGCTTGGGCGATTTTTTGAGCTAATTTAGGACTTGTTGTCGTCATATCAATGAGTGTTGTCCCTTCCTTATCTCCGGCAAATATTCCTTTTTCTCCAAAGTAAACTTCTTCAACGTCTTTAGGATAGCCGACAATTGTGATTACAAAATCAACGTTACGGCTACATTCTAACGCATTTTCTTTCCAAATAGCGCCTGCTTGAATCAAGGATTCGGCTTTTTTCTTTGTGCGGTTCCAAACTTGCACCTCAAAACCGGCTTGCATCAAATTTCTTACCATCCCTTGACCCATCAAGCCCGTTCCGATAAAACCAATTTTCGTCATTTGCTTACCTACTTTCAACACTAATTTTTCTATGTCTTATTTTATCATGTTTTAGCGTTTTTCTTTTTGGTTTTCTTCCCATAAAAAATACCCTCCAAGTATTTAGATGATTTTGTATATTTCATCTGTATACTTAGAAGGTATTATAGCCCATTGAAATCCGGGGATGTTTTGTAAGTATATTTATTTTTTAGCTTCGTAATTAATATCAGTTTCAGAATCTATCTGGACTTATGCTGATACCTTAGCATTTCCAACCCAAACATTGATCCTAAAGCAACCAACATTACTCCCAAAATTGTTGTTTGCCCCTGCGTTTCTCCGTTTTGTGGCAACACTTGATTTAAAGTAATGTCATTGTTGCTTGTTGGCGTAACTTGATTATTTGCTTGCGGGAACTTATTTTTCATCGCAATCGTTACTGGAAAAGATTCTGATTTCTTAATTTCCTTGATTGCAGAAATTGTCGTATCAAAAGTTTCCGTTTCTTCAAAAACTTTATTCACCGCATCTTTTTCTGACACTTCGACTAATTCTTCAAGTTTTAATTCTGGCAAATCATACACGGGGTAATTTTTTGGAACTTCAGAAATATTTGTTTCCGAAAATTCCTCCGTTGCATACTCGCTTGGAATTTCATTTATTTGTGGAGCTTCTGCAGCTGGTAACTCATATGTTAAGCCCAATGCTGTTCCTTCAGCAATAAAAACATCCGGTAAGTCATGCGTTGGATTGTCTTTTGGTACCTCTGTTATCTCTGGCACTGCCGCTTCTGGCAAGTCGTACGTTGGATT
>NZ_BAML01000039.1 GCF_000615845.1 Ligilactobacillus hayakitensis DSM 18933 = JCM 14209 | reverse complement strand
AATTTCACCTAACCCTTATTTTTTATTAATAAAACTAATTTCTTCTACTTATTTTTGCAAATATTTTGCTTTATATATGATAGTAGGTTTTAATATTAAAATTACCCCAATATATATCAAAATCCCAATTAGGATTTCTAATCCCATGTGTCCTGCAGCGACCAAACTTAAATCTTTGGGCTTCCACGTTTCTTCTAAGTAATATACTGGAACAAACATTATCATTCCCGCGATTAAATACTTCCATAGATTCTCTATCATCTTAGTGAGTTTTAACTGATGACGAACAACATAAAATTGATAAAGCGTTACTACTAACTCTGAAAGAACTGTTGCAAATACCGCTCCCATCAATCCCCAGAAATAAATAAAAGGAATATTTAAAATAATGTTCGAAACAGCACCCAATGTTACTGACATTGTGAAATCTTTGACCCTATCAGTTGGAAGTAGATACTGCGCTCCTATTACATTACTCCAACCTATTAATACAATAACGCTTGCTTCTCCCATCATTGCTTGACCCACAGCGTAAAATCCAGGACCAAATATCATCAATCCTAAATATTTACTTACCGCCATTAATCCAAAGGTTAACGGAATTGCTATAAAGGATACAAAATCAAATGAACTATATAATAACTCGTTTACTTTTTTATTATCCCCTTCAGCAAAAGCATGAGAAACATGAGGCAACATCACTGTTCCAGTCGCAGTTACAATTGCTAAAATCATCTTAATAATCGAATCAGACGAATTATACATTCCTGAAGATGTTGACCCAACAATAGCTCCCAGCATATTCTTATTTAAAATTAAATAAATCTGTGTTGCTATTTGCGGAATAAATAAAGATACCGTTGGAACGAAGTGTTTCCAAGGTTTTAACTTATTCCAAACAACTTTCGTTAAGACTTTCTTCAAGTGTGGCCAAAGCGTGATATTTCCTAGTAAAGCAGAACAAGCTAGAATAATTATGTATAATCCAACGTCATTTGCGTCTTTAACAAAACTAAAAATTGCAATCAATGATACAATTTTTACTATCGTATTTCTTAAAACAGTTCGCTTAAAATCTTCAATCCCCATATAAAACCAAGAAATATCAAATGCCGCAGCTATCACATTTAATGATTGGAAAATTAAATATATATAATATTTACGATATACTTGTAAAAATAATGTGAAAGCAAAAAATGATATAATTGTCATAAACACTTTTAATATTTGGATTTCCCAAAACGCTTGAGTCATTTTTTCCTTATCATTTCTAACATAAGCAATTTCTCGATTTCCATAGTATCCAATTCCAATTCCTGCTAATAATACAAACCATTGAATTAAAGAATTAGTATATGAATTAATTCCAACTCCTTCTGGCTTTAATACACGTCCAATATACGGTGCCGTTAAAAGCGGAAGGATGATATTTAGTAATTGATACCCTGCATTATAAAGATAATTCTTAATTACCTTCATAAATTATCCCTCAAATTCTTCATTAACAGCTTCTAAAGCTGCAGCAATAACTTGATCCATGTTGTAGTAGCGATATTGTCCTAAACGACCACCAAAGATAACATTTCTTGCTTTTTTAGCTGCTAATTCCTTATATTGTTCATACAATGTGTTGTTCTTGTCGTTGTTTACAGGGTAGTATGGTTCATCTCCACGCTTCCAGTCAGCTGGATATTCACGTGTGATTACTGTCTTGCCTTCTTCTCCCTTACCGAATTCAAAGTGCTTGTGTTCAATAATACGAGTGTAAGGAGTTTTTGCATCAGTATAGTTTACTACTGCATTACCTTGGTGGTTATCTTCATCTAACACTTCTGTTTCAAAACGGAGACTACGGTATTCTAATTCCCCTAATTCGTAGTTAAAGAATTGATCAATCATCCCTGTAAAGAGAACTTTATCATAGTCATTCATGTATTCATCTTTCTTATCGAAGAAATCCACACCTGTTTCAACTGTGATATTTTCATGATCTAACATCTTTTCAACGATTTGAGTATATCCACCAACAGGAATTCCTTGGAAATTATCGTTGAAGTAGTTGTTATCATATGTAAGACGAACTGGTAAGCGGCGAATAATGAAAGCAGGTAGTTCTGTTGCTTTTCTTCCCCATTGCTTTTCAGTATAACCTTTAACTAGTTTTTCATAGATATCTGTACCTACTAATGAGATTGCTTGTTCTTCAAGGTTTTCTGGAGTCTTACCGTTAAGCACAGACTTTTGTTCATTAATTTTGTCCATTGCTTCTTGTGGAGTTACCACACCCCATAACTTATTGAAAGTGTTCATGTTAAATGGCATGTTGTAAATTTCGCATTATAGTTAGCCACTGGGCTGTTAGTATAACGGTTAAATTCAGCGAATTGGTTCACATAGTTCCAGACTTCCTTGTTTGATGTATGGAAAATGTGGGCACCAAATTGATGAACTTGAATTCCATGTACTTCCTTTGTATAGATATTACCAGCTAAGTGATCACGCTTTTCTATAACCTTTACTTCGTGACCTCTTTTAGCTGCTTCATGAGCAAATGTCGCACCGAACAATCCGGCACCTACTACTAAATATTTTGTCATTTTATTTCTCCTCATATAAATCACAATTAATTATTAATTGTCTATATTTGATACATAGTAATACTATCATAAATTGCGGATTTTTTCTTCTCGTACTATAATATTTTTATAATTACAACTTTATAATGAGGAGTTTTATATGCAAATTGAATCATATATTAATTTCGCTAAAAAATTTTTAGTCGAAAAAAATGCAAACATTGCATCTATTCTTTTTTTTGCATCGTTTTCTATTTATCTTATCCCTAATCTTTTAGGTAGTACCTTTGTTATGAACGAATTACAAAATGTCGTCTTCTACATTACATTATTTGCTAGTTTGTTGATTTCTGTAAAGATATTTATTTTAGATGAATACTCGATGCTTGAGCGATTGTTATTATTTTTATTTTTATTCTTATTATTTGTAATCGGCAAAAATTCATTATCTTATAACGAATTTTATTACACATTTTTAATACTTGGTGCTAGAGATATAAAACTCGAAAAAATTCTTAAATGGTTTTTAAGTATTGTAATATTATGTACTGTAATAGTAATACTATTATCTTTATTCCACGTAATTCCTACCTTATCAGTTGGTAGATCAAATTCGTCAACGCTTCGCCTTTCTCTCGGGCATATCTACCCAACAAATTTAGCCGCTAAGTGTTTTTATATTGCTTTGACATACGTATCTTTGAAGAAATTTAGATTATCTATCTCTGAATTTATATCTTTGATTGCTGTCACATTAATTGTTTATTTTATTACAGATACTAAGTTAGATACTTTACTTTTAATCCTCTTAATTATTAGTACTTTTCTTAGAAAGTGGATTTTTAACATTTTTTCTAAGTTGAATTACGTTTATCTTAGCATGGTATCTATTATTTTTATTTTTATTAATATTTTGCTAGCTTATTTTTTCAACGAGGGCAATATCATTTTCAATAAATTAAATAGCATCCTTTCTGGACGTCTCTTTTATGGTCATAAAGGTTTTACCGATTTCAACGTAACTTTACTAGGGCAATTTATTCCGCAAAATGGATTTGGTGGATTACGACGCGTATCCTTTAAAGATTATTTCTTTATTGATGTTTCGTATGTTCGTCTCATTCTTATAGATGGACTTTTTATTTTCTTTATTTCATTATTATTCTTCACTGCTTTAATCAAAAAATTCTCTAAGCAACAAGCGTATTCACTTTTATTAGCAATGTTATTTGTTTTTCTAAGTTCTGCAATCGATCAACATCTTTGGGAATATGCGTATAATATTATCTTTATTTCATTTTTAACAGATAATTCATTTTTTAAAGAAGATATTCTTAATAAACAAATCTCTTAAATAACATAAACTAAAAAAGAACCTGATAATCTTCGTTTTGAAACGAAGACTATCAAGTTCTTTTTTAGTTTTCTAAGACTTAATTTTATTTTTTTATTTGATTATCAATATACTTTTTAAATTTATGATATTCAATGATGGCTTTAAAATCTCCTTTAATTATTTGCTTCATTCGCTTAAATGGATATTTTGTAGTTAAACAACGTAATACATTATATACATCCTTCATCAACTGATAAATAGCTGCTTTCTTACCATCATAATAAATTTTATTGATAAGTCCGTTCCTATACAATAAATAGAAATTATTTAATCTTTCTTTGTCATTTACTTTAAACAAACTAAGCGTTTGGGGATTTTTTCTCTTATGAATTACTTTACTCTTTCCAATCATAAATGCATGACCAACAATTTTAACTAAACGTTGAGTATATTCATAATCGTCACCCCAAATAAAATAATCTTTACATGGCAACCCAACTATATCAACTGACTTTTTAGGAAATAACAATGAAACAAAAGTAGCTCTTTTAATATAAACAATAGAATCAGATAAATATCTGTACCAAAACGGATATCCATTTTTTGAATCATACGTATTAATTACTGGTACATTCATGAGTTCTCCATTTTCTCCAAATACAGAACTAGCTAGAAATGAAGGATTTTCTCCGTTTGATATTAACTTACTTTCACCTTTTAAAAGTTCTTCTAAACTGTCATTATTTGGAATAGTATCATCATCCATTATCCACAAATAATCATAATCTTGTTCACTCACATATTTCATACCTTCATAGAACCCACCAGCTCCACCAATATTTTTTTCCTGTAATAAATATGTAATTCGACTATCATCTAGATACCCTTTTTCTTTCAATGCTTCTTCCGTTCTATCCGTGCTAGCATTATTAACAATTACGATATTTTCTAATGCATAACTTTGAGTTAATAATGCTTCTATACATTCTAACAAATACTTATATCGGTTATATGTAACTACAACAGCGTATACTTTTTTCTTTTCCATCCTATAGCTCCTACATTATACTTTAAGTTAATTACTTCTTTTCTCTAACAATATATACCGGTCTATTCTTAACTTCTGCAAAGATTTTTCCGATATACTTTCCAACAATACCTAAACTTAATAATTGAATTCCCCCAATAAATAAGAGCACACAAATCAATGACGCCCATCCATAAGCGGATGATCCGCCACCTTCAATTAAGTATCGTGCGATTACAAAAATAATTCCTATTCCTGATCCGATAGACGATAACAACCCTAGGTATACAGCTACATCTAATGGAGCTTGTGAGAAATCAATAATTCCATCAATTGAATACTTTAATAAACTCCAAAAGCTCCAACTAGTGTTCCCTGCGACACGTTCGCGGTTTTCATATTCGAGATACTTGGTCTTGAATCCAACCCAACTAAAGATTCCCTTAGAAAAGCGATTGTATTCCGTCATTGATAAGATTGCGTCAACCATGTAACGCTTCATTAAGCGGAAATCACGTGCGCCATCAACAATACCGGCATCAGAAATCTTATTGATTAATTTATAGAACATTTTAGCGAAGAATGAACGTACTGGCGGCTCCCCTTCTCGGTCAGTTCTTCTGGTCCCCACACAATCATAATCTAATTCTTCATCTTCTAGGATTTCTAACATCTTCGGTAACATTGAAGGAGGATCTTGTAAGTCCGCATCCATCACAGTCACATATTCCCCAGTTGCATGTTGCAATCCTGCATATAAGGCCGCTTCTTTTCCGAAATTCCGTGAAAAATCAATATAATGTACATGTTCTGGATCTTGGTTATATAACTTTTTAATTTCGTCTAAAGTATTATCAGTTGATCCATCATTTACGAACCAATATTCGAGTTCGATATTTTTTAAATCTTTTTTTACTTTTTCAACTTCCTTGTAAAACAATGGAATCGTTTCTTCTTCGAAATAACAAGGAACAACAATTGAAAGTCTCTTTGTCATCTTTTTACCCCCTTACAAGTCAATATTCGTCCTATTTTATTATACAATTTCAAACCCTTAAAAAAAACTTTTTTTAATATTCTTAACCTAGACTTAAAATCTATATATACTTGTTTCAAAAAACATTTATGCTATAATAGTAAGCGTAAACAAATTTTGCTATAATTAAAGTAGCAACTTGCCGAGAGGAGTAACTACTATGGCAAACGTAAAAATCGTGACTGACTCATCAGTCCAATTAACACCAGAAGAAATTGAAAAATATAATATTACTGTCATCCCCCTTTCAGTTGAAGTTGATGGCAAAAACTACATTGATGGTGAAGATATTTCAAGACCAGAACTTGTTAGCTTCTTACGTAAAGGTATCATTCCTAAGACAAGTCAACCTTCAATGGGGCGTTTCGTAGAAACCTTCGACAAACTTGGCGAAGATGGTAGCGAAGTTCTCGCTATTTTAATCACCGATGCTCTTTCAGGTACCTACCAAACTGCTTGTTCAGCTGCTGAAATGTCATCTTCTAAAGTAACTGTCATCAACAGTAAATCAACTGACCGCGGACTTTCATTCCAAGTTCTAGCTGCTGCTAAAGATTTACAAGAAGGCAAATCAATTGAAGAAATCAAAGAACACCTCGCTGACATTCGTTCACGCACTCGTGTTGAGGTTCTAATTGATAATCTTGATTGTCTAGTTGCCGGCGGACGTGTTAGTCGCTTGGCTGGAGCAATCACTAAATTAATTAACCTTAAAGTTATTGTTCGACTCACCGAAAAAGAACTTATCGTTTATTCTAAAGGTCGCAGTAAGAAAGCATTTATTAAGCATGCGAAGAATCTTGCTGAAGAATATAAAGATAATAAAGTCATTGATATGGGATTGTCTCATGTTGATACTGATCCTGAATTAATTCAACAAGTTCAAGACACCATCTTAGCTAATAATGATAATAAAGACATTGACGTCCTTAAACGCCTCACAAGTCCAATCATTATGACCCATACAGGCTTAAATGCGATTGGGGTTATCACATTAAACGAAAAACCATTTGAATAATTTATTAAAGACTAGATAAGTTTTTATCTAGTCTTTTTATTTTTCTTCAATTTAGTTTTAACTCTATTTCTTCATTATTATTTTTTCTATATAATTATAGTTAGAACAAGCAATATTAAAGGAGGTTTAGTTCATGTTACATTTATCTCATCGAAAGAAACTTATTATTATTTTTATAATTGCCCTTATCTGCTTAGGATTACAATTTTTATTTCATCAAGCTTACTTAGCCAAGTTGATTATCACATTAGTTGGTAGTCTCATCTCCATTTCAATGATTATTGAAATGATTAACACTATCCGCTCTGGGCGTTATGGAGTTGATCTTTTAGCTATTCTTGCGATTAGTTCTACACTATTTATTGGCGAATACTGGGCTAGCTAATTGTTTTAATTATGTTAGTTGGTGGTGATACGCTTGAAGATTATGCCGCTAATAAAGCTAATCAAGAACTTAAATCTTTGCTTGATAATTCACCGCAAACTGCTCATAAATTAGTCAACGATTCAACTGTAGCTATTAACGTTAATGACGTCTTAATCGATGATATCTTACTTGTAAAGCCTAACGAATTAATCCCTGTTGATGGTACCATCATTAAAGGCTCTACTCTTATTAATGAAGCATCACTTACGGGTGAATCACAGCCCCAAGCCAAAGAAATCAATGATTCTATTATGTCTGGGTCACTTAATGGTGACAATTCAATCTATATGCGCGTTACTAAATTAGCTAAAGATAGCCAATATCAAAAACTTGTTCGTTTAGTTGAGCAAGCTCAACAAACTCCCGCACACTTCGTTAGATTGGCTGACCGTTATGCCATTCCTTTTACCATTATCGCAATTTTACTAGCAAGTTGGGCATGGTGGTATTCAAAGGATATAAGACGATTCGCTGAGGTACTGGTAGTTGCTTCGCCTTGCCCATTAATTCTAGCAGCTCCTGTTGCGTTAGTTGCAGGCATGAGTCGGTCATCCAAAGAAGGAATTATTGTCAAAAATGGAAACGTCTTAGAAAAGCTTGCTTCCGCGAAGTCGGCTGCTTTCGATAAGACCGGTACAATTACTTCAGGTATGCTTAGTGTTGATTGCATCCACCGCTTAAATGGAATTAGCCAACTTGATATCTTATATCTCGCTGCCAGTGTTGAACAAGAATCTTCTCATATTCTTGGACGTGCCGTTGTAGAATATGCCCGTCAAAAACATATTACCTTAGCTCCCTTAGAATCATTAAAAGAAGTGACTGGTAATGGAGTGCAAGCTGTCATTGCGGGGAAGGTTATTAAAGTTGGTAAATTAAAGTATGCTGCGCCTGATTCACCAATGGAACCTCTAAAAACAACCGCTATTTATATCAGTGCCGATAATATTCTCCAAGGTTATATTACTTTTATTGATCATGTGCGCCCCGAAGCCAATGAAACAATGCAACAATTACATAATTTAGGTATTAGTAATCTTTACATGTTAACTGGTGATCAAAGTGCTATTGCAAAGCAAGTCGCTCATCAAGTTGGTATTAATCAAGTCAAAGCTGACTTACTTCCAGAAGATAAAATAAGAGAACTAAAAAAATTAACTAAAAAACAAAGACCTGTAATTATGGTCGGTGATGGTGTTAATGACGCTCCTTGCCTTGCGCAAGCAGATATTGGGATTGCAATGGGTGCTAATGGATCAACTGCAGCTAGTGAAGCAGCTGATGCTGTCATTGTTAAAGATGACCTTATGAAAGTTATTTCAGCAATTAAAATTGCTAAAAACACTCTTAAGATTGCGCGCCAAGCTGTTTTATTAGGGATATTTATCTGTAGTGTTCTAATGATAATCGCTTCATTTGGTTATTTACCTGCTATTTATGGTGCTTTATGTCAAGAAGTCATTGATACAGTCGCAATTTTATGGGCTTTAAAAGCTCGATTTATTAAAAATTAATTTCTTTTTCTGAAAATAATGTTCACAACCTAGTATTTTTCTGAAAACTAAGCTAAAATACTTAATGGTAAAGAAAATCTTAAGAAAGGTTGTGGAGTCGTTGTCTGTTAATTTTTTCAGACGCAAAAATAAGCCTCCTTGTTTTTCATAATTATCACACGCAATAATTATGAAAATTAAATATCAAGGAGACTTATTTTTTATGTTAGACGAAAAGAAACATTATATGAGTTGGCCTGTAATTGCCTTACTCGATTTCGTTACAATTATTAGTTTTGAAAATATCTTTTATCCTTATCAAAATCAAGGATTATCTGTTGTTATCTCTTGGATCTTCCTTTTATTCACTTATGTTATCCCTTACGCTTTAATTGCGACTCAATTAGGTTTAACATTTGACAATCAAGAAGGTGGATTAGCCTCATGGATTCGTCGTGGGACTGGAAGTGACCTTTTTGGTTATATCACTTCATGGATGTATTGGACTCAAACAATCCCTTACTTAGTTGATGTTTCAAACTCAGTAATTGTCTCATTATCATGGATCATCCTCGGTGATAATACTTTAGGAAAGCATATGTCTACTTTCCAATTCGGATTACTTACATTTGTCATTATCCTATTATTCATTATCTTTGAAAATGTCTTCCGTGATTCATTAGAAGTATTATCAATCATCGGTGGTGGTGCAATGTTTGCCATCTCAATGTTATTTGTATTCATGACTGGTTGGGCTTTAACTCACGGTGCTCACATCGCAACGCAACCATTTAACTTAGCTGCATTCAAGCCTAACTTTAGTTTACATTACTTCTCAACAACTGGATTATTAATCTTCGCAATGTCAGGGGCTGAACTTGCCGCTCCTTACATTAGTAAGATGAGACATCCTAAGCGTGACTTCCCTAAAGCTATGTGGATGTTAGCTTTAATGACTGCCTTCCTTACAATCTTTGGAACATTGTCATTAACAGTCTTCTTTAACGCTAACCACATTCCACATGACTTTAAGATGAACGGTCCATACTATGCCTTCAAGTTACTTGGAGAACAAGTTGGTATGGGTAAGAGCTTAATGTATGTCTTCGCAGTTGTCCAATTATTCTTCATGCTTGCTCAATTAGCAATCTTAATCGATGCTTCAAGTCGTGTGTTCGCTAGTGATACAGCGGCTAAGTACATGCCTAGCTGGTTAACTAAGAAGAACAAAGCTGGTCGTCCAATCCACAGTTATACATTAACTGCTGGTATCAGTTTATTATTACTTCTTTTAAGTGGTACTCTTCCTAACATCAACTCAATTTACAACTGGTTATTGAACTTGAACGGGATCGTATCACCTTACAAGACAGCTCTTGTGTTCGTAGCATTCTTAGCCATCCGCTTCCAACAAGATAAGTTCAAATCATACTATGTCTTCATTAAGAACAAGACTGGTGCAATTATTGTTGGATTCTGGTGCTTCATCTTCACATTCGTTTGTGCAACAATGGGATTCATCCCTCAAGATGCTCACCCAGGAACTAAAGCTTTCAACCATCAATTATTCATGAACTTCTTAACAGTTGGTTTCTTAATTGTTTTAGGTTTCTTACTTCCTTGGATGCGTAAGATGGAATTAAAACGCGAAGCTAAAAATAAATAATATATAATAAAAGATGACGAGAATCAAAGTGATTCTCGTCATCTTTTTATTTTTTTAAACTGTTAATTTTTCATCTCTATATATTCCAAAACTTTATAATGAATAATACAATAATATTAAATAATACAGAAATAATTGATACTGCTAGTAATATCTTATGGAATGTTGGAACAAGATATTCTATCTCCACCTTAACTCTAGACTTATTATCTTTATTAATCACTAATTGTCCATTTTTATCTGACTCGACTTTAACTCTATGATTATTCACAAATAATCTATAATCAGAGTTCCTATAAATGATGAAAGGTAATTTCATTTCTCCAGATTTTTTAGGAAGATTACTTAAATCATATGTTACCTTATGATATGATCTTTTAATTTCATTTTCCCGTAATTTCCTTTTCCAACTTTCCTGAATAACCTCTAGATTATAAATATTTTTAATTACCCCTTCACTTTTTTTAGGAATATAATCATGATATCCATAACTATTATCCAAATTATTTCTACTTAGCGATTCGTTATAGTCTTTAGAATCTATTAAATATCCCCAAGGCGATCTTAAATAGCTTGTAGAAGGAGCGTAAGTTGTTGTTTTATATGCATTTTCTATGAATATATTTTGTGTTCCTAAAGAAATTATGATATTAAATATTATAATCATAACTAATCTTTTATATTCCAATCCTATCTTTTTATCAATTACATATACAAACATAACTGATATTAATGGTATTATAATTGCCATTAATCTCCAAGGATACTGAATAATATTTATCGGAGTATCAGTTAATAGCATCCACGGAAATAAATTCGTTACCATTACTAAGAAAAAAATTATATAGGTTGTTAATAACTTTACCTTAACATCTATAATTTGTTTTCCCATAATAATCATTATTAATATTATCGTTACAATTCCAATAACTCCTAAATTGGGAGAACTAATTGAATTTTCAAGTGATGTATTAAATATTTTTACAAAAGAAAAATCATACATATCCCACTGTATTTTTTCTGGCTCTACTACCCCTACTTTTAAATAATATTCTAATAATGGGACTGTTACTATTACCGTATTTATAATGATAATCAAAGAAACTAATAAAAA
>NZ_BAML01000040.1 GCF_000615845.1 Ligilactobacillus hayakitensis DSM 18933 = JCM 14209 | reverse complement strand
GTCAATTAACTTCGTTTATGTTAATTGACTTTTTATTTTCAAGTCGTATGACTTGATTATGCACCCATAGCGCAACTGGATAGAGTGTCTGACTACGAATCAGAAGGTTGCAGGTTCGACTCCTGCTGGGTGCATCCGCTAAATTAAAAAAAGAAGTTTGGTTTTTTGCCAAGCTTCTTTTTTTGTACAAAAAATTCCCCTTATTAGAGCAGAAAAAAATTTGATGAAGATTCTATATTTTTTGCATTCTATAGGGTAAATCGTTTATAATTAAAAGTCAAGATAGGTCAAAGATAAGAAAGGATGATGGAAATGCAAAGCCGAAATATGTCAGATATTATCGAAGAATATCTGAAGGATATTTTAAATGACGTTAAGCAAGTTGAAATTAAACGCTCAGAAATTGCCCGTCAATTTAATTGTGTACCATCACAAATTAATTATGTAATTAAGACCAGATTTAATTTGAAAAATGGATATGTTGTTCGAAGTAAACGTGGCGGAGGAGGATATATCCGTATTGTTAAAGTTGATTTAGTTGAAAATCCAGATTTAATTGATGATTTAATTAATGCTATTGGGATGGATATAAGCGAAAATCAAGGATATCAGATTATAAAAAATCTGTTCGATGACGATATTCTTTCACAAAAAGAAGCTAACTTGCTGTTAGCGGCAACAAGTCGGGACGCTTTACAAGTTCCGACAGTTGAACAAGAAAATTTTTTACGTGCTAGAATATTAGTAAGAGTTTTAAAAAGATTAAGATTAGAAGAATAAAAGGGGATAATTATGAACGAAAATTTAACTCCTAGTGCTAAAAAGGTGTTGCAAATTGCGCTTGAACAAGCAAATTACTTTAAACACCAAGCTATTGGAACTGAACACTTATTATTAGCTACAATCATGGTTAATAACAGTGTTGCAGCGAAGGTATTGCAAGAAAGTGAAGTTACAGAAACTGATGTTAGAGAAGAAATTGAAGATTTAGTTGGTTACGGGACAATGAAACGCCGTCCAGCGGATAGCTATTTACCGTTTTCTCCGCGGGCAACAGAAATTATTGAAAAAGCTAATAGCATGGCTGAACTGCTTGGAGCGCAAAAAACTGGAACTGAACATATTTTGTTGGCGCTTTTAGATGATAAGTTGGGAGTTTCTACAAGAATCTTAAAAGATTTAAATGTGAATACAGTTAACCTTAAACGCCGCTTAACAGCAACTGCTGATATGGATATGCTATCAATTAGAAAAGCTCGTCGTACATTAGCGCAAACGGCTAAAGCAAGCGGAAATAAAAAATCAGCAACGCCAACATTAGATGATTTGGCGCGTGATTTAACTCAAATGGCACGTGAAAATCGGATTGATCCAGTAATTGGGCGTGATAAAGAAATTAAGCGTGTAATCCAAATCATCAGTCGTAAAACGAAAAATAATCCGGTCTTACTTGGAGAACCAGGGGTTGGTAAAACCGCCGTTGCTGAAGGGTTCGCTCAAGAAATTGTAAAAGGCAATGTCCCAAGTGAGCTAGCTAAAAAAAGAATTATGATGTTAGACATGGGAAATTTAGTTGCCGGAACTAAGTTTAGAGGTGAGTTTGAAGATCGACTTAAGAAGATATTAGCAGAAATCTATCGTGATGGAAACGTGATTTTATTTATTGATGAAATGCATACAATTATTGGTGCCGGTGGTGCAGAAGGTGCGATCGATGCATCTAACATTCTTAAACCTGCGCTTGCACGTGGGGAAGTACAAGTTATTGGTGCAACAACATTAAATGAATATCAAAAACACGTAGAAAAAGATGCAGCTTTAGCTCGTCGTTTTGCAAGTGTAATGGTCAATGAACCAACAGAAAAGCAAGCCCTTGAAATTTTACAAGGAATTCGACCTAACTATGAAAAACATCATAAAGTTGAAATTTCAGATGAAGCACTTCAAAGTGCAATTACTTTAAGCAAACGTTACATTGCTTCACGTTTCCTACCAGATAAAGCAATTGATTTGGTTGATGAAGCTGCTGCACGTGTCCGTTTAAGTAAAGTTAAAGGCGGCGATAAAGTTAGTCGTATTAAAGAAGAAATTAAGCAAATTGCATCTCAAAAAACTGAAGCATTATTTGCAGAAGATTTTGAAAAAGCAGAAGAATTACGGCAACAAGAACTTAATTTAGAAGATAAATTACAAAAGTTAATCCAAAAACAAAATGAAACACCAGTTAAATATCAAGCCAAAGTATCTGCTGATGATATTGCCGAAGTTGTAGCGCAATGGACCGGAATTCCAGTGAAACAAATGACAAAATCTGAAGGAGAGAAACTTGTCAACCTTGAATCACAATTACATAAACGAGTAATTGGCCAAGATGAGGCGGTAAGTGTTGTAAGTAAGGCAATTCGCCGTGCAAGAAGTGGCTTGAAAGATCCCAAAAGACCAATTGGGTCATTTATGTTTTTAGGACCAACAGGTGTCGGAAAAACGGAACTTGCCAAAGCATTAGCCGAATCAATGTTTGGCTCAGAAAATGAAATTATTCGTATCGACATGAGTGAATATATGGAAAAATATGCAACTAGTCGTCTTGTAGGGGCACCTCCTGGATATGTTGGGTATGATGAAGGTGGCCAATTAACCGAACAAGTTCGCAATAAGCCATATTCTGTTGTCTTACTTGATGAAGTTGAAAAGGCTAACCTTGATGTATTTAATTTATTATTGCAAGTATTGGATGATGGATTTTTAACAGATTCTAAGGGACGAAAAGTTGACTTTAGAAATACGGTAATTATCATGACATCTAATTTGGGTGCAACAGCATTGAGAGATGAAAAATCAGTTGGTTTTGGGGCAACAGATATGAGTGGAGATTATACTGCAATGTCAAATAAGGTTAAAGAAACGTTAAAGAAAACGTTTAGACCAGAGTTTTTAAATCGTATTGACGAAACTGTGATTTTCCATTCATTGAATGAAAACGAATTGCATCAAATTACTAAATTATTGATTGATAATGTGTTAAAACGTTTGAAAAAACAAGGTTATACTGTGCGTGTAACACCAAAAGCGGTGGACGTAATTGCCAAAGTTGGATTTGATCCAGAATACGGTGCAAGACCTTTACGTCGTGCAATTCAAAATGAAATTGAAGACCGCTTAAGCGAAATGATTTTATTGCGTGAAATTACGGCAAATGAAGTTGTAACTATTGGAGTAGAACAAGGCGAAATAAAAGTTAGAACAAGAAAAATGTAAATAGCAAAGAAGTCAAAATAAATAGGGAAATGCATTGACAAATTGTTAAAAATTATATACAATATAGTAATGCAAAAACTGTGAATTTGATTGCGCGTAGTGATATATTGTCCATTACGTGCTTGATAAAAAGCAAAAATAGTATGGAGTTTAGATTTAAATTCTCGGACTGTTTTTGCTTTTTTTTGCCAAAAAATCCTTAAATAATTAATTTGTAACAAAAATGTAATATTTAAGGAGTCAAATTCCAGAAATCTTTTGAGAGGTGAACAACTTGGCAGGACACTTAGTAAAATACGGTAAACACCGTGTACGTAGAAGTTACTCACGTATCAAAGAGGTACTTGAGCTTCCTAATTTGATTGAAATCCAAACTGATTCCTACAATTGGTTCTTGGATGAAGGTCTTCGTGAAATGTTCGATGACATTATGCCAATCGATGATTTTCAAGGAAAACTTTCCCTTGAATTTGTAGATTATCAATTATTAGAACCAAAATATACTGTTGAAGAAGCACGTCAACATGATGCTAACTATTCAGCACCATTACACGTTAAATTACGCTTAATCAACCATGAAACTGATGAAGTTAAAGAACAAGATGTATTCTTTGGCGATTTTCCTTTAATGACAAAACAAGGAACATTCATCATTAACGGGGCAGAACGTGTTATTGTTTCACAATTAGTTCGTTCACCAGGGGTTTATTTCAATTCTGAATTAGACAAAAATGGTCGTACAAACTTTGGTACAACAGTAATTCCCAACCGTGGTGCATGGTTAGAATATGAAACAGACGCAAAGAACATTTCTCATGTTCGTATTGATAGAACTCGTAAATTACCAGTAACAGAACTTGTTCGTGCGCTTGGTTACGGTTCAGATAGCGAAATTCTTGAAATGTTAGGCGAAAATGATAGTTTAATGCTTACATTAGAAAAAGATGTACACAAGAACATGGACGATTCTCGTGTTGAAGAAGCATTAAAAGACATCTACGAACGTTTACGTCCAGGGGAACCAAAGACAGCTGACTCATCACGTAGTTTATTAACAGCTCGTTTCTTTGATCCAAAACGTTATGATTTAGCTCCTGTTGGTCGTTACAAGATTAACAAGAAGTTAGATCTTAAGACACGTTTGTTAAACCAAACAATCGCTGAAACATTGGCTGATCCTGAAACAGGTGAAATCATTGTTAAAAAAGATGAAGTAATCGACAAAAAGGTTATGGAAAAATTAGCTCCATACTTAGATCGTGAAGACTTCAAGACAGTAACTTATCACCCATCTGAAGAAGGTGTTGTTCAAGAACCAATGACTCTTCAAACAGTGAAAGTTTACTCACAAAAAGATCCAGAACGTGTTATCAACGTAATCGGTAATGCAAATGTTGATATTAGCTTTAAGCACATTACACCTGCTGATATCATTGCTTCAATGAACTACTTCTTCAACTTACAAGAAGGTTTAGGTTCTACTGATGATATCGATCACTTAGGTAACCGTCGTATCCGTTCAGTTGGTGAATTATTACAAAATCAATTCCGTATTGGTTTATCACGTATGGAACGTGTTGTACGTGAACGTATGTCAATTCAAGATACAACAACTGTAACACCACAACAATTAATTAATATTCGTCCAGTAGTTGCATCTATCAAGGAATTCTTTGGTAGTTCACAATTATCACAATTCATGGATCAAACTAACCCATTGGGTGAATTGACTCACAAGCGTCGTCTTTCAGCCTTGGGACCTGGTGGTTTGACTCGTGATCGTGCCGGATATGAAGTTCGTGACGTTCACTATACTCACTACGGTCGTATGTGTCCGATTGAAACTCCTGAAGGTCCTAACATCGGTTTGATTAACAGTCTTTCATCATATGCACGTGTTAACAAGTATGGTTTTGTTGAAACTCCATACCGTCGTGTATCTTGGGACACACACAAAGTTACTGATAAGATTGACTACTTAACAGCTGATGAAGAAGATAACTACGTAATCGCTCAAGCTAACTCTCCATTAACAGATGATGGATCATTTGAAGATAATGTTGTTATGGCACGTAAACGTGATGATGACGTTGAAATTTCAATTGAAAAAGTTGATTACATGGACGTTTCACCTAAGCAAGTTGTTGCGGTTGCCACAGCATGTATTCCATTCTTGGAAAACGATGACTCAAACCGTGCTTTGATGGGTGCTAACATGCAACGTCAAGCTGTTCCTTTGATTCAACCACATGCACCATTAGTTGGTACAGGGATTGAATATAAGGCCGCTCATGACTCTGGGGTTGCTTTAATTTCAGAACATGAAGGTGAAGTTGAATACGTAGATGCACGTGAAATTCGTGTACGTCGTGAAGACGGAACTTTAGACAAGTACAAATTAATGAAATTCCATCGTTCAAACGGTGGTAAGAACTACAACCAAACACCAATCGTTCGTGTAGGCGATCATGTTGATGTTGATGAAGTGTTAGCTGACGGTCCAGCAATGGAAAATGGTGAATTAGCCTTAGGTCAAAACCCACTTATCGCATTTATGACATGGGATGGTTACAACTTCGAAGATGCGATCGCAATTAATGAACGTTTAGTACGTGAAGATGTATATACTTCAATTCACATTGAAGAACATGAATCAGAAGCACGTGATACTAAATTAGGACCTGAAGAAATTACTCGTGAAATTCCTAATGTTGGTGAAGATGCATTGAAGAACCTTGATGAATTTGGTATTATCCGCATCGGTGCTGAAGTTAAAGATGGCGACATCTTAGTTGGTAAAGTTACTCCTAAGGGTGTGACAGAATTATCAGCCGAAGAACGTTTGTTACATGCTATCTTCGGTGAAAAAGCACGTGAAGTTCGTGATACATCATTACGTGTTCCTCACGGTGCTGGTGGTATTGTTCAAGACGTTAAAGTCTTCACTCGTGATAACGGGGATGAATTAGCACCAGGCGTAAACACAATGGTTCGTGTATATATTGCACAAAAACGTAAGATTCAAGTTGGGGATAAGATGGCCGGTCGTCACGGTAACAAAGGTACAGTTTCTGTTGTTATTCCTGAAGAAGATATGCCATTTATGCCAGATGGTACTCCAATTGATATCATGCTTTCACCAATGGGTGTGCCTTCACGTATGAACATCGGGCAAGTATTAGACCTTCACTTAGGTATGGCTGCTCGTAAGTTAGGTATCCATGTTGCATCACCTGTTTTTGATGGTGCTCGTGATGAAGATATCTGGGGTGCATTACAAGAAGCTGGTTTACCAGGTGACGGTAAGTCAGTCTTATATGATGGTAGAACAGGTGAAGCCTTTGATAACCGTATTGCTGTTGGGGTAATGTACTACTTGAAACTTGCTCACATGGTTGATGATAAGATTCACGCACGTTCAATTGGACCTTACTCATTAGTTACACAACAACCACTTGGTGGTAAGGCACAATTTGGTGGACAACGTTTTGGGGAAATGGAAGTTTGGGCCCTCGAAGCTTATGGTGCTGCTTACACATTACAAGAAATCTTGACATACAAGTCAGATGACGTTGTAGGTCGTGTAAAGACATATGAAGCTATCGTTAAGGGTGAACCAATTCCAAAACCAGGTGTACCTGAATCATTCCGTGTGTTAGTTAAAGAATTGCAAGCATTAGGACTTGATATGAAGGTTCTTGATGCCGATAAGCAAGAAATTGAATTACGTGACATGGACGAAGATGATGATGACATCGTAAACGTTGATGCACTTACTAAGTACACAGAACTTGAAAAGAAAAAACAAGAAGCTAAAGAAGCAAAAAAAGCTGCTGAACAAAGCACACAAGAAACAAACGCTGAATAATTAATATAAGAAAGGGAGGTCGGTCCCTTGATCGATGTCAATAAATTCGATAGTATGCAAATCGGTCTTGCTTCATCAGACAAGATCCGTAGTTGGTCATACGGTGAAGTAAAGAAACCTGAAACAATTAACTATCGTACTTTGAAACCAGAAAAAGACGGTCTTTTCGATGAAAGAATTTTTGGACCTACAAAAGACTGGGAATGTGCCTGTGGTAAATACAAGCGTATCCGTTATAAGGGTGTTGTTTGTGACCGCTGTGGTGTTGAAGTTACACGTGCTAAAGTTCGTCGTGAACGTATGGGTCACATCGAATTAGCTGCTCCTGTAACTCACATTTGGTACTTCAAAGGTATCCCAAGTCGTATGGGACTTGTTTTAGATATGAGTCCACGTGCATTAGAAGAAATCATTTATTTTGCTTCTTATGTCGTTACAGATGCTGGTGATACAGCGCTTGAAGTTAAACAATTATTAACTGAAAATGAATATCGCGAAAAACGCTTAGAATACGGAAACCGTTTCGAAGCAGCAATGGGTGCTGAAGCTATCCGTACTTTACTTCGCAATGTTGATTTGGAACAAGAATGTGCTGAACTTAAAGAAGAATTACGTGAAGCTACTGGTCAAAAACGTACACGTGCCGTACGTCGTTTAGATATCCTTGAAGCCTTCTTGAATTCAGGTAACGAACCTGATTGGATGGTAATGGATGCTATTCCAGTTATTCCACCTGATTTACGACCAATGGTTCAATTAGAAGGTGGACGTTTCGCAACATCTGATTTAAACGATTTATACCGTCGTGTAATTAACAGAAATAACCGTTTGAAGCGTTTATTAGACTTAAATGCACCTGGTATTATTGTGCAAAACGAAAAACGTATGCTCCAAGAAGCTGTTGATGCTTTAATTGATAATGGTCGTCGTGGTCGTCCAGTTACCGGTCCAGGTAACCGTCCATTGAAGTCACTTTCACACATGCTTAAAGGTAAGCAAGGTCGATTCCGTCAAAACTTACTTGGTAAGCGTGTTGACTATTCAGGTCGTTCAGTTATTGATGTTGGACCTAAGTTGAAGCTTAACCAAATGGGTATCCCTCATGAAATGGCACTTGAATTGTTCAAACCATTCATGATGCGTGAATTAGTTAAACGTGAAATGGCATCAAACATTAAGAATGCTAAACGCAAGATTGAACGTCGTGATGAAGATATTTGGGATGTTTTAGATGATGTTATCAAAGAACACCCAGTTCTTTTAAACCGGGCACCTACGCTTCACAGACTTGGGATCCAAGCTTTTGAACCAGTTTTAGTTGATGGTAAAGCTATGCGTTTACACCCATTAGCATGTGAAGCTTACAATGCCGATTTTGATGGGGACCAAATGGCTATCCACGTTCCATTATCAGATGAAGCTCAAGCAGAAGCTCGTTTATTAATGTTAGCTGCTCACCATATCTTGGCTCCAAAAGATGGTAAACCAATCATTTCACCATCACAAGATATGACGATTGGTAACTACTACATTACTCTTGAAGAATCAGGCCGTGAAGGTGAAGGTATGGTCTTCAAGGATGTTAATGAAATTAGAACAGCTTACCAAAACGGATATGTACACTTACACACACGTATCGGTTTACAAGCATCTTCATTAGCTAAATTAGGTACACCATTTACAGAATGGCAAAAAGAACGTATCTTAATTACAACTGCTGGTAAGGCAATGTTTAACGAAATCTTACCAGAAGACTTCCCATTCTTGAATGAACCTACAGACGATAACTTAATGGGTAAAACACCAGATAAGTACTTCGTTGAACCAGGTACAGATATCAAGGAATTTATTGCTAACCAACCATTAGTTGGACCATTTAAGTCAGGATTCTTATCAGATATCATTGCTCAAGTTTATAAGGAATACAAAGTTACAGCTACTGCTGAACTTCTTGATAGAATGAAAGACTTAGGTTACTATGAATCAACTAAGTCAGGTTTAACTGTTGGTATTGCTGACGTTACTGTTTTAGATGAAAAACCAGAAATCATCGCTGAAGCCCACAAGAATGTTGCAACTGTTGCAAAACAATTCCGTCGTGGTTTGATTACTGATGATGAAAGATATAACCGTGTTATCCAAATTTGGAATAAGGCAAAAGATGACATCCAAGCTAAGCTTGTTGAAAACATGGATCCATCTAACCCAATCCAAATGATGAGTGACTCAGGTGCTCGTGGTAACATTTCTAACTTTACGCAGCTTTCAGGGATGCGTGGTTTGATGGCTGCTCCTAACGGTAAAACAATGGAATTGCCTGTTATTTCAAACTTCCGTGAAGGTCTTTCTGTTTTGGAAATGTTCCTTTCATCTCACGGTGCTCGTAAAGGTATGACTGATACTGCCTTGAAGACTGCCAACTCAGGTTACTTGACACGTCGTTTAGTTGACGTTGCTCAAGACGTTATTATTCGTGAAGAAGATTGTGGAACTGACCGCGGTCTTGATGTTACATCAATTACAGATGGTAACGAAATGATTGAACCATTGTACGATCGTATTCTTGGTCGTTACACTATGAAGGAAGTTAAGAATCCTGAAACTGGTGAAATCATTGTTCCTGCTAACTACTTAGTGGAAGAAGCAGAAGCTAAGAAGATTATTGATGCAGGTGTTGAAATGGTTACAATTCGTTCAGCATTTACATGCAACACTCGTCATGGTGTTTGTGAACGTTGTTACGGACGTAACTTAGCTACAGGGGATGCTGTTGAAGTTGGGGAAGCTGTTGGTACAGTTGCTGCTCAATCAATCGGTGAACCAGGTACACAGCTTACAATGCGTAACTTCCACCAAGGTGGGGTTGCCGGCGGTGATGATATCACTCAAGGTCTTCCTCGTGTTCAAGAGTTATTTGAAGCACGTAATCCTAAGGGTCGTGCTGTGATTACAGAAGTTACAGGTATCATTGATACAATCGAAGAAAACCCAGCAGAACGTATTAAAGAAGTTACTGTTAAGGGTGAAACAGATACAAGAACTTACAGCCTTCCATTTACTTCAGTATTGAAAGTTAAGGAAGGAGATAGCATTCACCGTGGTGAAGCACTTACTGTAGGTTCAATTGATCCTAAAGAACTTATTTTAGTTCGTGATATGCTTTCAACAGAAACATATATCTTACGTGAAGTTCAACGTGTTTACCGTATGCAAGGGGTAGACATCGCTGATAAGCACGTCGAAATTATGACTCGTCAAATGTTACGTAAGGTTCGTGTCATGGATCCAGGTGATACAGACATGTTACCAGGTACATTATTAGACATTAGTCAATTTAAGGATCGTAACACTAAGACACTTATCGAAGGTGGTATTCCTGCCACAGCACGTCCAGTACTTCTTGGTATTACTAAGGCTGCCTTAGAAACAAATAGTTTCTTATCAGCTGCATCATTCCAAGAAACTACTCGTGTGCTTACAGATGCTGCTATTCGCGGTAAGAACGATCCATTGGTTGGTTTGAAAGAAAATGTTATTATTGGTAAGACAATTCCTGCCGGTACAGGTATGAAGAAATACCATGATATTGAACCAGAAGTTGTTGGAAACAAAGTTGAAGGAGCTTACTCAGTTAGCGACGTTGAAGAACAACTTAACCAAGAAGAAAATACAGAATCAATTACTGATTAATTGAAAATAGGGACTGGAAATTCCAGTCCCTATTTTTTTATCTAATTGTTATTAAATGCATTATTAACCCGCCAAATGAAAGAAAGGGGATAAATGCGATAATCTGATGATTTTTTTGGAAAATAACTATGTAAAAGATTGCAGTAATTGAAGCAATGAGAATTGAAAAGAGAGTTGATAAAAATCCAAGTGAACCAAAAAAGATTGCAATTAAGATTGTATCAGCACTGCCTAACTTATTTATGTAGTTCATACCCAGTAAAAAAAGCAAAAAGGGAATGATTAAGAATGCGTCAATCATATTAAATGTAAATGAATAAAAGGATTTAAAAATTAAGGTACATAATCCGCCTAAATAAAGAATACTGGCACTAACTGTTTTTGTTTGTAAATCTTGTAGCGAAATTAATAGTAACCATATAAACAAAAAACATTTAAAAATATAAGTGAAATTCTCTGTCGGGCTGTACGAAATTACAAAGAATAAACCAGTCAAAATTTCGATAATTGTACTAAAAAATGAAATTGGCTGTTTGCAATAAGCACATTTTCCTCTAAGAAAAATAAAACTTAAGATTGGAATTAAATGCCACGGTTTTAAAAACCGGTGGCAAGTATCACAAAAAGAACGTTTTTTCTTCAATAAGTTTGGAAACTTAAAGCGATAAGCATAACATGTAATGAATGATCCAAAACAGGAACCAATCAAAAATAAGAATAGATACATTATTAAGACCTCCTACGTGTATTAATATACGTAAAAATATTTTTTAAAAATT
>NZ_BAML01000041.1 GCF_000615845.1 Ligilactobacillus hayakitensis DSM 18933 = JCM 14209 | reverse complement strand
TATTGACACAGACTTGAACAAGACACCAAAAGCAGAAGATGGTATCACAAACAAGGATGACATGCCAGACGGAACTAAGTACGAATGGAAAGAAACACCAGATGTAAGTACACCAGGAGACAAACCAAGAACAGTAGTTGTGACATACCCAGACGGCTCAAAAGAAGAAGTTAACATCACAGTCCATGTAACGGATGACGCTTCAAAACATGAACCAAAAGGCAACGACATCGATACAGACTTGAACAAGACACCAAAAGCAGAAGATGGTATCACAAACAAGGATGACATGCCAAAGGGCACAACATACGAATGGAAAGAAACACCAGATGTAAGCACACCAGGTGACAAGCCAAGTACAGTAGTTGTGACATACCCAGACGGCTCAAAAGAAGAAGTTAACATCACAGTCCATGTAGATGATGACGCTTCAAAATACGAACCAAAAGGCAACGACATTGACACAGACTTGAATGTAACACCAAAAGCAGAAGATGGTATCACAAACAAGGATGACATGCCAAAGGAAACAACATACGAATGGAAGGATACTCCAGATGTAAGTACAAAGGGTGACAAACCAGGCGTAGTAGTTGTGACATTCCCAGATGGCTCAAAAGAAGAAGTACCAGTAACAGTTCATGTAACAGATGATTCTGAAATTTCATTAGTAGTTCCTGACAAGGTAACAGTTAAGGATCCAACGAACTTAACTGATGAAGAAAAACAAGAAGTTATCGATAAGATCAAAGAATCAAACAAAGATAACTTCCCACAAGGAACAAAGGTTGAAGTTGAAAATGATGGAACTGCAACAATCACTTACCCAGATGGTTCAACAAAGGTAATTCCTGGCGACCAATTGGTAGCAGATAAGGCAAATTCACAAACAGTACCAGCAACATCAAATAATGGTGGTGCAAAAGCAAATGAAGCTAATACTTCATCTGAAAATACTGCTGGTGACGCTGAAAATGTTAAAGCAAATGATGCTACAAACAAGGCTAACCAAGTAGTTGCCAACGCTGCAAACAAGGCAAAAGCAAGCAATGCCAACCTTGATGATAAGCATGTCTTACCACAAACAGGTGAAACTAAAGAAAATACATCATTAATGGGTGTAGCATTAGTAGCTGCCGGTTCAATGTTTGGTTTAGGTGCAATGGCACGTAAGCGCAAAGAAGACAAGTAATCATTGAATGATTAAATAAAAATTCAATAAGATGTTTTTACGGTTAGATAACCCAAAAGAGGCGGTTATCTAACCGTTTTTTTGTTAGCCAAGCAAGCGAAGCAATATTGAAAATAACATAAAATATTCTATTGACGAACCCCCCAAAAAAAGAAATAAATATAAATTATAATTAATAAAAAGGGTGAAAATAGCAATGAAAAAATTCAAAAAAAGTGTGATAATCGGGCTCGTTTTGGTAGCGATTCTTGCAAGCGGCGTGAAACTAGGGATTGACCATGCAACATATCAACCAACTACAAGGGCGCAAGTAATTGCGAAAAAAGCATCCCAAACTAGCAAGGTCACGACTTTTAAAGCTAAGAACAGTAAGCTAACAGTGGTGGTGTATCCTGGAGCTTTGGTTAATCCGAATGCGTATGCGATTTGGGCGCAAGATTTAGCGAAAAAAGGTTATACGGTCAAAATCGTGCACTTTCCTTTGAACTTAGCGGTCTTTGACCAAAATGCCGCTAAAAATGTCGTTGGTAAGAATGAAGACTATGTCATTGGCGGCCATTCTCTGGGTGGTGCGATGGCTGCAAGATACGCTGCTGCTAAGCACGACAAGCATCTCAAAGCAGTGTTTTTCTTAGGCGCTTACGCTGATAAAAAGGGGCGGTTAGATCAAAGTCAACTACCAGTGCTTAATATATCTGCGAGTCGTGATGGGGTGATGCAAAAAGATAAGTTCGAACATAACAAAGTCTATCTTCCAAAAAATACAACGTATGCCGTAATTAAAGGGGGCAACCACGCGAACTTTGGGGCTTATGGCAAGCAAAAAGGCGATAACAAAGCCACGATTTCCAATGCCACGCAACAAAAACAAGTTGCAGATGTATTGACACAATGGCTCCAAAATGTAAATTGATCAAAAACTTGAAAGCAAAGCCCTTGTTTTCAAGTTTTTTCATTTTTATTTGAAAACACTTGCTTGTAGGAAGTTTAAGGAATAAAATTGTTAGCAAAAACAAAAATAAGGAGGAAATTATGCGCGAATTTTTTGCATTACCAAAACAAATTCAGCTCCGTGAGTTAATTCAATTTGTGAATATCACGCTAGGATCAAGCGTTTATCCGTTCATGGCGATGTATTACACGAATTATTACGGCGCTTTTTGGACGGGAGTTATGATGATGATTACCAGTATCGCAGGGTTTGTTGGTACCTTGTATGGGGGACATTTGTCGGATGCTTTGGGCAGAAAAAAAGTCATTAATTACGGTTCAATTGGAACAAGCATTGGTTGGTTTTTGACGATTATTGCCAATGTGCCAAATCATGTAACGCCGTGGTTGACCTTTGTGGGAATTTTGATTGAAAATATTTCCTATAATTTCTTGCGTCCAGCTTATGATGCGATGCTAATTGATATGACGAACGAAAGTAATCGGCGTTTTGTATATACCATCAGTTATTGGTTTATCAACGTTGCGGTTATGTTAGGGGCTGGGATTTCAGGGTTATTTTATGATAAGTATTTCTTTGAATTGTTAATCGGATTATTTGTGGCTAATTCCATTTGCTTTGTGATCACTTATCTTTATTTCGAAGAAACCTTGCCTGATGATATCGAGTTTGAACATGGCTTAGGAATCTTAGATACCTTCAAGAATTACGGCGAAGTCCTTACAGATAAAATCTTTGTATTTTACGCAATCGGGACGACTTTATTTGCGAGTGCGTGGCTGCAGATGGATAACTATGTACCGGTCCACTTGAAATTGACTTTCAAACCGTTTGCAATCCTTGGAGCTACTATTACGGGGTCAAAAATGTTATCAATTATGATTTTCACTAACACGATTATCATTGTCTTATTTATGACGCTCGTAAATCGCTGGACGAAAAAATGGAAGCTTCTTAATCAAATCACGATTGGATCAATCCTTTATGCCGGTGGAATCTTGTTGAGCTTTACGTTTGAACAATTTGATTTATTGATTCTTACGGTAATTATTTTTACCATCGGGGAAATGATTAACGTGCCTGCCAGCCAAGTTTTGCGGGCCGATATGATGGATGAAAATAAAATTGGATCATATTCAGGTTTCATCGCGATGTCCCAACCATTAGGAAGTATCTTAGCTTCAAGCTTAGTTTCCTTGAGTCATTTTACTGGCTTAATTGGGGTGCAAGTTGCCTTTGGATTGATTGCGATTGGCGGCTTGATTTTTGTGGCGTATTCCGCTCATCAAAAACTACAACAATTAAGTTAAAATAAAATTTTCGCAAAAAATACTTGGATTTTACGCAAAAACAGCTGGATTTCCTTGAAATATAAGGGAGTGCAGCTTTTTTTTGCGCCTCAAAGTAAGCCCTTACATATTTTTTGGGAGTGTGCTACACTGGATTTGTATACTTAATGAAAACGCATACTAAATGCTTTTGAGAAGGGATGGATCGATATGGCAAATTTTAGTAAAGATTTCTTATGGGGTGGCGCAACAGCCGCTAACCAAGTTGAAGGGGGATACGCACAAGGCGGCAAAGGCCTTTCAGTAACTGATATTCAAACCGCTGGGAGTTATGAAGCTCCGCGTTATTTAACTTATGTTTTGGATGGTAAACGCCAAAAAATTGCCAGTGTTCCTGGTCAAGGACTTCCTCATGGGGCTAAAGGAGAAGTCTTTGAAGATGAATACTATCCAAACCACGAAGCGATTGACTTTTACCATCGTTACAAAGAAGATATCAAGCTTTTTGCGGACATGGGCTTTAAAGTTTACCGTTTATCAATTGCGTGGACAAGAATTTTCCCAAATGGCGATGAAACAAAGCCTAACCAAGAAGGATTAGATTTCTACCGTCGCGTGTTTGAAGAACTTAAAAAATACAACATCGAACCATTAGTAACGATTTCTCACTATGAAGATCCTTTAGGATTGAGTGAAAAATATGGGGACTGGCAAGACCGTAAGATGATTGATGAATATGAAAAATATGCGCGCGTCTTGTTTAACGAATACAAAGGACTGGTTAAATACTGGCTTACTTTCAACGAAATCAATTCCGCAGTCATGTTCTTAGATTTTGGTGACAATGGAACTGATGAAGCTTATCAACATGCATACCAAAAGCTTCACTACCAATTTGTGGCTTCCGCTCGTGCAGTTAAAGCCGCCCATGAAATCGACCCTAATTATGTGGTTGGAAACATGATTTGCGGTATCATTTCATACCCGGGCACAACGGATCCTAAAGATCAATTAGCTAACCGCCACGCTTTAGAAAAGAACTTGTATTACTGTGGGGATGTCCAAGCAAAAGGTAAATATCCAACCTACGCCAAACGCTTGTGGAACGAACACAATGTTCACTTAGATATTACCGAACAAGACAAACAAGACTTGATGGATGGTAAAGTTGATATGTATACTTTCTCATACTACATGTCAAGCTTGGTAACAACTCACGAACCAGAAGAAAAAGTCGGCGGGAACTTCTCAATGGGAGCTAAGAACCTTACTTGAATTATTCCGAATGGGGTTGGGCAACTGACGCTGATGGTTTAGAATTATACCTTGAAGAAATCTATGACCGTTACGAATTACCAATAATGGTGGTTGAAAACGGTTTGGGTGCGGTTGATAAGTTAGAAGATGGCACAGTTCATGATGACTACCGCATTGATTACTTACGCCAACACATTGAAGCCATGGATAAAGCCGTTGGTAATGGCGTAGATCTTCGTGGTTACACAACTTGGGGCTGTATCGATTGTGTTTCAGCCGGAACTGGACAAATGAGCAAGCGTTATGGTTTCATTTATGTTGATCGCGATGACAACGGCAACGGTAGCTTGGATCGTTTACCAAAGGATTCATTCTACTGGTACAAGAAGGTTATTGCAACTAACGGGGATGACCTTACAGATTAAATCAAATTAAAGGCAAAAGTTTTTTGAGCTTTTGTCTTTTTTTGTGAGAAAATCCATTAATAAATATCTTGATTTATATACGAAATGAGTAAAATGCGCTATAATAATAACATTAATATTTGTAACGATAGTAATTTAAGTATGAGGGATTAAAATGTTAGAAAAGCAAACAGGAATCGGCTTGATTACCAGTGGGGTTAATCAAAGCTTAAATCGAAAATATCAAGAAAAATATACCAATGTTGATTTAGAAGAAGATTTGTATCGCGGTTATGTCGGCAAGAAAATCGAGTTTCAAGAAAGACACGAAGTTAATGCCGGCGACGTGATTATCAACGTAATGAATAACCGTGCGGCTGTCGTATCTGATGTGACTAAAGGGTTAGGGATGGCCCAAAACTTTATCAAGATTGTAGTAGATAATAAGAATGTTTATAGCTGGTATTTATGTTATAAGCTTAACGAATCGGATGAAGTAGCGCGTCAATTCTTAGCGAATAGTGATGGGAATGTTGTCAGAAGAATGCGCCCATCTACCTTAAAGAGCTTAAAGGTTAGCTTCCCGGATTTTGATGAACAAGTAAAAATCGGTGATGCCTACCGCCACATGTTGATGATGGTGCACCAAGAAAAATTGCGGATTGAAGAAATCCAAGCATCAACCCTTCAAGTTTTAAAGCAAGTTGATGAAAAAAAGGCGGGGGTAAGTAATGGATAAAAGATTAGAAAAATTAAAAAATAAAGCAAAACCAAAAAACTATAATATCTTTAATTGGATATCTACTGGGATTGTAGGGTATGCCAACCTTTCACAAAGAATAGTTGAAGAATTTTCAAAGATGACCAGTAATGAAGAATTGAACATGAGTGGAATTGTTGATCAGTATGCTCAACTAGAGGACGCTTTTAAAGAGAAGTTAGAAAATAAATTGGGCTATTTCATTGAGGCAAAATACTTATTTTATTCAATCAGTAAATCTGAAAATAAAGTGGATTTACTTAAAAAATCCTGGCAAGCATTTCAACAAAATAACTTGTTATTATCAAATATCTTTAATTGGCAATTAGAGCTACTAGAAAAATACCTTGAACAAGGACAAGAAGAAGAAATTTTAAAATATATTATTTATGTTGAAATGAATCTTGGTAAAAAAGTTAATGATCAAAGAAAAACATTCATAGAGTGGTCAAAAGAAGAGCTTGAAACTATTTTACTTGATGATGAAAGCAGTATTAAAATTGAAGCAAAATATGAAGATAATATAAATAAACTTATCGCTGAATTGCTTAACCTAGATGAACATCCAGATAACTTTACTATTTATGATGGAGCTCTTGGAAAAGGAGAAGCAATGTTAGAGCTTAAAGCGTTATTGCCGGATAAAGAAATTAAATTTTACGGTCAAGAATTAGAAGCAAACTTTGTTGAAGCTGCGAAGTTGAATTATTTAGTTCATGGAATTCATCCCAATGACTTTAAGTTTATTTCTGGGGACACTTTAACCGATGAAAAATTTAGTGGCGCACTGAAATTTGATAACGTGGTGATGGACATGCCATTTATTCGCGGTTGGGATGTAAACTTAATTAAAGAAGACGATGCATTTTATCAAATCGTCTCGGCGTTGCTTCAAGAACAAAACCTGATTATGCCTTTGTATTGCGGGGCTTGCTTCATTTAAAAGATTCGGGGACAATGGTGGCAGTAGTGCCTAGAGGAGCGTTGTTAAGAGGATCAACAGAAGCCAAGATACGTAAACGGTTAATTGAATTAAATTATTTAGATGCAGTAATTAACTGGACCACTGAATCTGATGTAAGTAAGGCTGAAAAATCAATTTTGGTTTTCAAAAAGAATCGCACTGATAAAAATGTGATGTTCATTAATGTGGTAGATAATGGCGATAACACGGGGATGAAAAAAGTAATTGATATTTACAAAAAACGTGAAAAAATTCCGCAACTTGCGAGTGTTGTTTCCCCTGAAATAATCGCTAAAAACGATTATAACTTGTATTATTCACGTTATATCGACATGTTTAAAGCTAAACCTTTGCTTGATTTGCAAGAACAAAAAAACAAAGTTAAAGCATTACAAGACAAAAGTCAGCAAAATAGCCAAGAATTAGCAAATTTACTCCAAGATTTAACCAAAGACATTGATATCAACGCCGATCAGGTTATTGAAATGTTACTAAAATAAGATGTGAGGCCAAAAGTGTGAAGTTAGATTTGAAATTATTAATATATGTGATGATGATGGTGCTGATTTTAGCTCAAGCTGTTGTCAGCCAAGTTAAAGTAAAATTTTTTACTTATGAAGAGAATGATAAACTGCAATTAAGCCCTAAAACTATGCGCTTATATTACCAAAATAATATTTTAGTAGCGGTAATTTGTTCCTTGGAATTGCTGTTGGTAAATATTGTTCAGCTAAGCGATTGGGTTATCAAAATTGCGCTGGTCGGTTTGCTTGTTTTAGGGATGTTTATGGAAACTTTTTTGGCGGTTTATTCGCAAAAACAGCTGCAACAATACAAAAACATTGATATCGACAGTAGTACTGATGCAAAGGCGTGGATGGAACGAATTTTTAACGTGCCGCAAAAGAAAATCTTCAAAACATATTTGTACTGGTGCATCCAAGCCATTTTGATTGATGTGGTCTTGTGTAGTGTCATTTACATTTGGTTGCATGGATAGGGGGGCAAAAAATGTTTCAGATAATCGCAAATAACTTGCAGCAACATCATGTGGGGATGATTATTTTTTGGATGATGCTTTTTAATATCTTGATCCAAGGAATTATTGCGTCGCTAGAGTATAAGCTTTTGCCTCGAATTGAAGTGAGTGAAAAGATGATGGAAAAATCGTTTGGCTTCGATAAATTACATATCAGCATGCAAGGAGCATTTGAATTTGTAATTTTCATGGTGATTTTTTCCTTGCGCTATTATCACGGTGAATTTATTTTACGTTTTCAAAATACATTTGGCGTATATTTGGTAATTTGTCTGTTTTTGCTATTAGGATTGTTTTGCATGATTTCCGTTGTAATGGTAGTATTGGTCATCGTTGAGATTGTTATGACGAATTTAATTACGGACAGTGGGTTACCGAAGAACTTCGTTGAAGCTATATTCGATGATGACGAAAGCAAACAAGAAGATAAAAAAGAAGGTAAGGCCGTTGGAATTGGCATGCTTGTTAAATTGGTCTTAGCTATTTTGACGTTCTTTAACTTCATGGTTATTTTCTTGGCAATGTGGACATTGCATTAAAAAAAACTTGTTAGACAGAAGAAAAGATCTGTTTAGCAAGCTTTTTTAGTTTGTCGCTATGTTTCCAATAATTTAAGAGCTCCATATCAATATGGAATCCGAGAAGAAGATTAGAAAAAATAAACTTGAACAATCCCAATAAAATCACGGTTTATTTGAGTAAAAAACAAACTTTTTTGAAAAAGTTATCAAAAAAGCTTGCATTTTCTAAAAAAAGCTTTAAAATAAAAAACATAAATTATAAATGAAACGTAAAAGTCATGAAAAGACAAGTAGGTAGCGACATTCTTTCAGTGAGTCGGTGGTAGTGCAAAACCGGCAGACCCTGCGCTATTGAATAACACTTTTCCGCATACTGCCAACCCAAATGCATTCGCAAAGTAGGCTTGGACGTCACCGGCACGTTATCTTACCGGTGGGGCATGATGGTGCTCCATAAAGTGGTCTAGTTTAACTAGACAATTTGGGTGGTACCGCGGAAATAAGCCTTTCGTCCCTTAAGTTTGGGGGAGAAAGGCTTTTTTATTTTCTCCTTAAATCTTAAACAACAAAGGAGAACTATTATGAGTTTAATTATTCCAAAGGACTACGATCCAAAATTATCAATCAGAGAAACAGAAGAAGCTATTCGCTACATTCGCGAAACTTTCCAAGACGAATTTGGAAAAGAAATGGCTTACAAAGAATGTCAGCGCCAATGTTTGTTGAAAAAAGCACTGGTTTAAACGATGATTTAAACGGGGTTGAAGGCCCAGTTTCATTTGAAATGAAGGGGCTTCCTGGTGAAACCATTGAAATCGTACACTCATTAGCCAAATGGAAACGTTATGCTTTGAAACGCTATGGTTTTGGGATGCATGAAGGTTTGTATACTAACATGAACGCCATTCGTAAAGACGAAGATTTAGATAACTACCATTCAATTTACGTTGATCAATGGGACTGGGAAAAAGTTATCGCTAAAGAAGAACGAACAGAAGCAACTTTAAAAGAAACTGTGCGAACAATCTACAAAGTTATCAAGCACATGGAACACGAAGTTTGGTACAAGTTCCCTCAAGCAGTGCACCATTTACCAGATGAAATTCATTTTGTGACAACCCAAGAATTAGAAGACAGATGGCCAGATTTAACTCCTGATGAACGTGAAGATAAAATCGCTAAAGAATACGGCGCTGTTTTCTTAATGAAGATTGGTGACATGCTTGAAGGTAGTCAAGAACCCCATGATGGCCGTGCCCCAGACTACGATGACTGGAGCTTAAACGGCGACATTATTTTCTGGTATGAACCATTACAACGTAAACTTGAAATCTCAAGTATGGGAATTCGCGTTGATGAAAAAGCCATGGAATACCAATTAAAACAAGCAGATCAAGAACAAAGAAAAGAATTACCTTTCCACCAAATGTTATTAAACGGTGAATTACCTTACACAATTGGTGGGGGAATCGGACAATCACGTTTGTGCATGTTACTATTAGGTAAAGCACACGTGGGTGAAGTACAAGCTAGCGTTTGGCCTCAAGAAATGATTGACCAATGTGAAGCAGCCAATATTCATTTACTTTAAGAGGCAAGCTAAGATATATATAGTGTGGGCATAAGCAAGTTCAGAAATGGACTTGCTTTTTTGGATTAGATTGACTACAATATAGTAATTAGAAATGAAATTAAAAAATATAAATGGAGGCCAAAAATATGCAACAACCAAAACAAGTTGGGATGTGGCAAGCTTTCTTAGATTACTGGAAGGGTTACGTTGACTTTTCTGGTAGAACGACGCGTGCCGGATACTGGTGGATAAAATTATGGGAAATTATTAGTTTTTGTGCTGTTTTTTTCATGATGATTTTAGCGATCGTAATTACTGATATTGCGACAAACGGGGATGAGGACGCGTATGGGATCGGAATTATGATCGTTATTTTATTGATGATTATTGCGCGTTTAGCAACGATTATTCCAGGTATCGCCATTAGAATTCGCCGTTTTCGCGATGCTGGTTTAACGACTAGTGGAGCCTGGATATTATGGGGATCAGGGATCTTTATTTCAGTCATTTTTACCATTGTATTTTATGCTTCAATGTTTGCGGAAATGGCAACAATGGGAGAAAATTTATTTATTGATGGAAATGCGTCAGATGCTTTTTATGGTGGAATCGGAATGATGGCGATTGTCGGGTATCTACTCCAAGCAGTAGTTCGATTAATTGCCTTTATCGTTAATGTAACTGGAAGCGATAAAATGTGCGTGGCACCCAATGCAGGTGCTTTTGGAAAATTCTTCTGTCGTCAAAAGGAAATACCAAACTTTTTTGGCGGTATGATGAATTTCAACGTTCCAGTAAATGATGCGATGGGAAATCTAGTGCAAGCAGATGTTAATCAAATGTCAACCGCTCAAAGTACAACTAATCAACAATCACCAAGTTCATCAGAACAGATAGAGCAAACGCCAAATTCAAACAACAATTATGAAAATCAATAATTGAAATGAGGATTTTAAAATGGAAAAGAAAATTTCACGCTGGATTCAAGTTTTTTCAGCAATTCAATTTGTTGCTTATATGTTAGGATTTTATAACTTTGCGGCATATGCCACAGAACATAAGCAATTATTCAGCTTAGATTTAACTTCTTTAAGCGGAATTTATTACTGGTCAATTCTTAGTATGTTATGCGTGCTTGGGGTGGTAATGACAATTTATGTGAGTGCTAATTACAAAAGAAAGCGCAATGCTGGCAGAGTAATTGCGTTATTTTCATTCTTATCACCAATTATTTTTTGCTGGTTCTTAATTGTTCCTGCAACTTTAAGTTTACTCACAATCTTTTTTATTCATGTGGATGAAATCGAAAACCAACGGCAATAAGATTTATTGGGGCTGAGATTATTCTCGGCTCTTTTTTTTGAATCGTTGCGAATCGTTTTGAAACGAAAACGGAATCGTTGCACTAAAAAGTGAAACGAAAGAAAAATAAGGCTGAGGAAAACTTCTTATGTAAATTATCAATGCATAATATCTACACGTGCTTTTCTTGCTAAATACAAATTTCATTTGAACTACCCGCGATTAAAATCGCAGGAATCGCGTCACGCGATTACATTACGTGTACATTAAAAAAAT
>NZ_BAML01000042.1 GCF_000615845.1 Ligilactobacillus hayakitensis DSM 18933 = JCM 14209 | reverse complement strand
TATATAATTATACTGAATGAGAAAAAACAAAAAGAAAAGAAGGGAAAGCCATGTTATCGAAAAACAATCTTAAGTATTTACATACCAAGTTAGAACCGCGCAAACAACGGTTCACAATTAAAAAGTTCAATGTTGGGGTTGCCTCAGTTTTAATCGGAACGACATTTGCCTTATTTGCAGGGCAACAACAAGTTTCAGCTGATGATGTTACAACTAATCAAGTAGCAACTACACCTAATCCGACAACTAGTGGTACAACTGAAAATGATACGTCACAACCCACGACTACATCATCGCAAACCACACCCCAATTAACTTATGGAACTGATGGTGAAGTATCTGCTGTTCCAAAAATTGATGATAGTAACGCTAAAGGTGCTGGGACATTAAGTGAGGATGGATTAAGCATAACTACAAAAGATGGACAAAAATTAACTTTAAGTTCAAATACTATAGGTGGAGGAAGTAACAATACTGAATCTAGTAAAACAGGGATTTCTTTAACTTATTCTGGTACCGGTAAAACAGGGGATAAAGTAACAATTATTATTCCTAAAGGAACACCCTATAAAATTAGTGGTTTTCCAACTGATCCCAATAATAAACATACAGTAAGTAATGTAGACAGTGCTGATGGTTTATATAATGTTCAAACTGCAACATATATTTCAGATGATAGTGATTCATATTCTGCAACAGAATATTTTGCCCCAATTAAAGAAACTTCAATTGGTGATGTCCCTAATTTGGCAACGGATGTAGGAAATACGGAAAAATTTATTCAATTTTATTTTAATGATGTGTATCAAGGAAGTTTGAAAGTTAATCAGTTAATGAAACCAACATTAAGTCCAGTCCTTAAGCGCTTACTTCCAGGAACAAATAATGATGTTAAAGTAAAACCTAATACGTTATTACTTTATGCTCTTAACGTAAATGAAGATCCAAATTATGTCGCTAATCAAAATACAACAGTTCCGCAAATTATAAAAAATATTAATTATGGCACAACAATTACAATTCCAGTTCCAACTGGATTTAAATTGGATCTTGAAAAAACTAATACTTATAATACGCGGTATAAAGGACAATATGATAAACAAAATAACTTTACAATTACACAACAAAATCCAGGAGATGACATTATTATTACGGTTCCAAAAGATAACGGAGCTGAAACTTCAGGTTCAAATCCTTATGTTATTGCAGGATCATACGTCCAAAATGTATCTCAAGAAACCAGCTTGAAAACTGATAAACAAATTACAATTATTCAAAAAATAAATGATAATGGTGATACAATTACAGGATCTACAAGTAGTTTTTCTAATACTTTAGTTCCAGAAGATACTAATTTGACTCCCGCGGGATCAGTTGAAGTAATTGCTGATGGGTATAAAGGTTGGTTTACTCCAGAGTATAGTAATTTCGCATTTAAATCAGGACAAACAGAATCAGACCATATGGCAATTGGGTATTATGGTTTTAAAACGACACTTAATACGCCGATAACTAATGCAACTATCACTTTACAATTTACTGAGTTAGGTAAAGATTCTGGCAAAGCTTATTCAGAAATTGATCAGGTGAAAGTTCCAAATCCGAGTGATACTTTACCAAATTTAAATGGATACACATATCAAGTAACTTATACTGATGGAACAACAAACCAAGGATCGATAAATTCCGGCGGTACATTCATTGCTGAAAGCGGTAAGTATATTAAATCTATTTCGTTTACGCCTAATGAATTATCTTTGTCTTATACAGATAACTATAATTTACTTAATAACAATCAACCAGGTATGAACGATGTAGCTACAAAAAATATGTTTGTCGCATACGGAAAGTTCAAAAACACTGATGATACTGGGACAAATCAAACAGTAACTAGTCAAATTAGTGTTACAATTCCTAATTTAAATGGATCAGATAAGCAAGTTGTAAATACAGCTGTTATTGAACAACAGGTAACATCTAGAGCGGCATTAAAATTAAACACGTATGGACAAAATTTGACGAATACAGACAAAACTATTCCATCAAACAAGCAAAATAATGTATACGTTGTATTAAGTAAAGATGATTCGAAATATGTTACAAAAGAATATGAACCAATTTTTTACTATGTTTTACCTAAAGGAAGTTATTATTCAGGGGTAAATACAGATGCAATGCCAGGGTATAATACAGAAACTACCCGTCCAAAAATTACAACAACCATGGTTGATGGGCAACAAGTTGTAAAAATTGATTATACGGGGACAAAATATATCTTTGAAAATTCTCAACGAGCCCAAGCGTGGATTTATGCTAAAACTTATCCTGATGCACCTAATTATACTGATGTAACGGGCTCAATTTATATTAACCCCGGAAAGATGGTTAATGATGATGGGTCAATCAGTGATCGTTTAGTTAAATTAGATGGTAAATCATTAGCAACAACCCCATTTATCCCAGATGATAATAATATCTACAAGATTCAAGATTTTACTTGGAGATATGAAGCCTCTGGTGGAAAATCAGTTCAAACTTTAGCGACAGGAAATACTGCGGGAGAAGATTCAGTTGTTAGTGCTCACTCAGATACAAAAGGTTCAACTGACATGACTTATTATTTCAGTACGATGAACTATGTTAGTCCACAACAAGAAGATGCTGATATTAAAGATACGTATATTATCTTAAACTTACCACAAGAATCAGATACAACATTCCAATTTACATTGAAAGATCCTAAGACTTTAAATGGTGAAGAACCAGTTAAATATGTCGGAAGCGATAATAGTCTAGAATTTACTTATAAGTATTCTGAACAAACCCAACCGTTAAATGATTGGAAGGCAATTACGGGAATTCCGGCTGGCTTGACTGATAGTTATGTTACTGCAGATAAGGTTAAAGATTGGTCAAAAATTAAGTCTGTGATGGTTTCTATTCCATTAATTAAGAAGAATATCCCCGTGGGACGTTTTAAAATTTTAGGTCAAGATTTAACGTTAGCACAAGATGCAGGTAAAACAGGAAGTATTGAAGGCGAAGGTTTTGCTGCTGCATTCCAACCATTTACTCCAGGAACTCCAGCCACAATTACTGTAACAGGGCAAGCAACGATTCATGCCCGTTATCATTATGTTGACGCTAATGGAACAGATCAATATCTTGATTTACCAGATAAGGTTTACCAAGAAAATAAAGACACCCTAAACTCTGATGACTTTATAAATGCTGCTAATCAAGCAAAGATTCCAGCTGGCTACGAATTAGTCGGAACTACAGGGAATCCAACGTGGACAAACGGTGGAACTACATGGCAAGCAGATGGTACCAATGATACAGCAGCTTTTGGTCAAGTCGCTAAGTACTATATGAATGGAGATACGGTAACCTTTGAATTACAACACAAGATTAAAGAAGTGACAGTTACTGATAATATCAAGCCAAATACTCCGATTGCAGAAAATCCAAGTGTAAATTATCCAGTCGGAATTGATAATCTACAAAAACAACCAACATTTACAGTAAATGTTACTGTCGATGGAAACAGGGATGATACTTTAAGTAAGGTTCAACCTTTAACCTTTACACGTTCGGCATTCGTCGATGAAGTAACAGGAAAATTAGTCGATACTCCAGCACACCCTAATGGCTATTCAGCATGGAGTCCTAAGGATGGAACAACGTGGAATCAAGTTGAGCTTCCAGTTAAACAAGGGTACTTCAGAACGATGACTTTACCGGATGATGTGACAAAAGCAAGTCCAACTATTATTCTTGCTGAAAATTTTGATCAAATTACAGCTGATCATCCCGATACAACGGTTAATGTTACTTATACTAAGCTTGGACATATTCAACCTGTTGATGAAAATGGTAATCCATTAAGTGCTGCTTTAAAAGGATATGCTACTCCGCAATATGAAAATGATGCTAGCGACCCAGAAAAAGCAATTCTTCCAGCCTTGCCACAAATCAATGGTTATACTGCATATTTGAATGACCAACCAGTGAGTGCTACAAATGCATATAGCTTACCGCAAGATTTAAGTCAAAATCTAAATGTCACTTATAAAAAAGATGACCAACATTTAAAGATTCAAGTTCTCGACATCAATGATGATGTAAATGGCGCAGGGGTACCAATCGCACTTACTCAAGATATTTTAACGACAATTAAAGCAACTGCGGATATGATTGGAAAATCAGGGGATGCAGTTGATAAAGATGAACTTCAAGCAAACCTTACAAAAATCAAGGATTATTTTGAAGATCAAGGATATAAATTGTATGCCCAATCACCTGTAATTGATACTTTTGATTTTGATACTAAGCAAGATCAAAGTGTAACGCTTAAGTTAATACATGATACTGAAGCTCAAATACAAACAAAAGATATTACGCGCACAATCAATTATCTAGACGAAAGTGGCAAGACAATTCAATCAACACAAACTGATAAGCTTACGTTAGTTCGCTATCAAGTTAAAGATAAGGTCAACCATGATGTTTTAGGATACACACAAGACCCAAGTAACAAGGATAGCAATGGGTTGATTGCAACTCCATTTAATGAAGCAAACGCCAATGATGCCTATGTAAGTCAAACATTTGATGCCCGAACAACACCTGATTTGAAGTCTAACGGATATGATTTAGATCGAATTAAACATGATGGCACAACCGTTGATGAAATTCCAAGAACAACAGTTGATGGAAATAGTACAGATATGACATATGATGTCATTTATACTCCTCATATCATTACTGTAACTAAGGACACAAATGTTCAACCAGGTCAACCAATTGATAATACTGGATACGTTTATCCGCAAAATAGTCAATTTGATGCCAGTCAACTTCAAGGAATTGCTAAGCGCGTCATTAATTTCAAATATGAAAACCAAACACAAGCAAGTACTCCAATTCAACAAGTGATTAATTTTGAACGACAAGGGACTTTGAACTTAGTAACGGGTGAAGTTATCCCTGATTCAAATTGGACTGTAAGCAATGATTTCGCTGAAGTAAGCGCACCAGAAATTCCAGGATACACTCCAAGTCAAGCAACAGTTGCAAAAGAAATCCTAACGCAACCACAAGCTGATAGTGTAGTTAATATTACTTATACCGCTAATCCACAACGAGCAGAGATTCAATTTATTGATGACACAACTCAAAATGATTTAGTGCCGATTACAGAAAACGGAACTTCAGAAGGAATTATCTCAACAGCAAATACTACGGCAAAATTAGCTGAATATTTGGCAACTGGATATGAGGTAGTAAGTGATAATTTTACCGATTCAACTAAGAAATATGACAGAGATGATAACCAAGTTCAACAATATGCAGTTCATTTGAAGCATAAGACAGTTACGGTAAATCCTGGTGATAATAAAAAGACCAGCGACAAATTACCAGATAATTCAAATCTAAATTATCCGGATTCAGTAACAGAAGATAAGCTTCACGCACAATCAAAACGCACAATCAACTTTGAAAGTACGGATAACAAACTTACAATTCAACCAGTAATTCAAACAATTAACTATCGCCGAACAGCGACAATTGATGAAGTAACAGGGGATGTAACGTATGCAAACTGGGATACTGAAGGACAAAATCAATGGTCTAGCTACCAAGTACCGGTTGAAGAAGGATACTTTGCTAATGTATCTGCTGTAAATCAAGTTGATAATATTGAAGCTAACCACAATGAAACAGTAACGGTAACTTATAAACCATTGGGATATGTTGTTGCGGTTAATGAAAAGGGTGAAGCATTACCTGTCAGCCCAGTTCAATATAAAAATAACAGCAGTGATGCTACACAAATGGCAATTACGTATGCACCAGAAATCCCAGGATACACAGTTAAACCAAATGCTCAAATTCAAATAGATGAAACAGGTAAGAATAAAGTTAACCCAACTGATTTGGCTCAAGATACAAAAGTTACTTATATTGCTAACCCTCAAGTAATCAACTACACGGTTATCGACGATACAACGGGTCAAATTTCAGTTCAAGATGTTAAACTTCTTGATGGAGTGACTGATCAAGAAATTACATCAGAAAATCAAACTTCATATAAAGATGTATTGGATAATTTAGCTAAACAGGGATATAAAGTAATTTCAAATGATAACTTACCAGGTAAATTTGGATCAACCAAGACAACCCTTGAAATTCACGTGGTTCACGATACTGAATTAACACCTGAAACAAAGACGGTAACTAGAACGATTGAATTTATTGATAAACAATCAAATGCTCCAATTTCTCAATCAGTTAAACAAGCCGTTACTTTGCAACGTTATCAAGTTAAAGATAAAGTTACAAATACCTTATTAGGCTATGCAACAAAAGATGACGTACTTGATAGTAACGGTGTAAAGACATTCACACAATCAGTCGCTGATGGAGATAAGGCTTATGTAGTTAAAGGGACACCGACTGAATTTGAAAACTATTCAGTTCTTGATTTAACCAAGTTTGGTTATGAATCAGGGATGGATGAAAATGATCAACCATTAACTACGATCTTAAATAAGGCTGTCGATGGAACAACCAATGACGAAACTATTAAAGTTTATTATAATCAACATGTAATTACGGTCGATTATGATACGCCGAAGACAGGAAATGTTGGTTCAACAAACTATGTTTATCCAACTAATTCTAACTTTGATGCTTCAGAATTAACTAAGACCACAAGTCGTACTATTAATTATGTTTATGGTAAAGATACGGTTAAACCTGGTTCAACGGGGGATGCTACAGTTAAGCAAACAATTGAATATCGTCGAACGGCAAGATTAAATCTTGTAACAGGAGAATTTACTCCAAATGACGACTGGAAAGCTTATAAGTCATTAACCAATAATATCGAAGAAGCTGATGCAACTAAATTTGCTGCGATTGATTCACCTAAACATGATGGATACACTCCAAATCAATTAACGGTAGAAGCAACTAATCAAGCAAAAGATATTACGGTTATTTATACAGCTAACCCAGCTAAAGCAATCGTCAGCTTTAATGATGTCACAGATGACAATCAGAAAGTAACAGATACTTTGCTTACAGGGATAACAGATGGTAAGCTTGATCATCACAAAGTTGATGATCAACTAAAAGAATTAGAAAAACAAGGTTATAAGTTAGCGCAAGACGGTAATCATTTTGATAATAATGCAACAGCGCAAACATTTGATACTCAATCTGATCAAGATACAATTAGTCAACAATATGTGATTGATTTAGAACACGTTATTTCTGACGTTATCACACATACAACTATTCCAGCAGCTGGAACAAAGATTGACGGCACAGACGTAACTTATCCAAAAATTGGTAAATTATCAATGACAGTTACACGAACAATTCATTATGTCTATAATGAGGGCAAAAAGGCTTTTGATGATGTGGTGCAATCAATTACGTATACAAGAACTGCTAGAGTTGATGCCGTTAAAGCATATAAAAACCAACCAGATGCAGTTACTTATACAGCTTGGGTACCTGAAAATGAAGACAGCTTTAGTGCGCTAGACGATAAACCTATCACTGGTTACACAGCTGATAAGCAAGTTGATACAGCAAAAGTTTTATTTGTTGATGAAACTCCACAAAATGCAGAAGTTACAGTTACTTACTCACCAGATTATCAAGTAGCTCAATTTAAGTTTATCGATATTGATGATAATAATGCTGAAATCATGAATCAATTAATCGAAGGTCAAACAGCTGAACCAATTAATTTTGATACTACTAAAGTAATTGATGCATTAAAGAAAAAAGGTTACGTTTTGGTCGATGATGAATACCAAACAGCAAACAAAGTGTTTGATGATACTAATAATAGTAATCAAACGGATGCTAATCCACAAATCTTTAAGATTTCAATGAAGCATAAAATCATTGAAGTTGCAAATACAGGTAAAACATTTACCGATAAATTACCAGATAACCTAGATATGAATTATCCAAGTGGAGTAAGTAAAGATGACTTGAATAAAACGGTAACCCGCGTGATTCGAGTTAACGACGGAGCTAAAACGATCGTTGCAAATCAACCAGTGACATTTACGCGCACTGCTTTTGTTGATGAAGTAACCGGCCAAATTAAAGAAGTACTTGATTGGCAAAATCAAGCAGGAACTAATTGGCCAGAATATACGGTTGAACCTAAATTAGGTTACACGCCAAAAGCAATTGATGAAAAAGGAAATCCAATTCCAATTGTTAATGGTAAGATTGCAGCCAAAGACGTTGACGCTAACACTTCATCGCAAAATATTGAGATTTCCTATGTTCCGCAAAAACAAGAATTAACCTTTGCAGTAATCGATAATCAAAACCCTGAAAATCCAATTTCACTGCTTGAAGTTGATTATTTAGATTTACAAGGATTATCCGATGAAAAGATTGATAGTGCAAATGTTCAAGCAAAAATTGATGAGTTAAAACAAGCCTTGTCTAAAAAGGGTTACGTCTTTGAGAAACAAGATGAAATTCCAGTAGCGTTTGATAATGATCCAATGCAAGCTCAAACAATTAAGCTTTACTTTAAGCATTTACAAGTTGTTATTGATGATGTTCCTAATCAAGAACAAAGCATCCCAACAACCGACTTAAAATACCCAACAGTTGATGCTTTAAATAAAACAGTTAGTCGGAATATTTCAAGTGAATTCACTAACAAGTCAGGAGAACCATTTACAACTATAACGCAAGCAATTGAACTTAGTCGTCAAGCTAATATCGATGTGGTAACGCAAGAGGTAACTTATACAGACTGGCAACCAGCTCAAGGCAATGGAATGTTTAATAGCTATGTGGTTCCAACGATTTCAGGCTATACTCCAAGTGTTGCTGAAATCACTGAAGAAAGAGCTTTAGAAAACGGTCAACCACGTGATGATGAAAGAATTGTAGTTAGTTATCGACCAAATAAACGTGAAATCGAAATTAATTATATTGATGCAATTACGAAGCAAAAGCTGGCTGATAGTAAACTTCTTGGTCAAACGGATCAAACGGTTGCACTTAACTATGAAAATCCATTACCAAGTAAATATGTTCTTGATGACACGGATTTAGTAAAACAAATTACTATTAGAGGGGATAAAGACCCAATAATTACGGTACCATTAAGTCATAAAGTACAAACCAAGACGATTGTTGTCCCAATCATTCGTGTAATTACTGTGATTAAACCTGACGGAACTAAAGAAAATATCAGTCAATCAGTTTCAGTTGAAAAAACAATTGTTACCGATTTAGTAACAAATAAGGTTATTAAGAATACATCATCTAGTGCAGTTCTTCCAAATTATGTGGTACCAACAATTTTAGGCTATACTCCAAATATGAATGCAGTTGACCAACTTATGGTTCAAAGTGAATCAACCGTTAAGCCAGTTGAAATTAGCTATACCGCTAACCCACAAAAGACGGCTATCAAATTTGTAGATGACGATAATAACGAAACTGTTATTCATCAAACAGACCTAGTTGGTAAGACTGATCAACAAGTAGCTTTAGCTATCGTTAACCCTGATGCAAGTAAGTATGAAGTTGTAAAAACTTATCCAACAACATATACTTTTAAAGCCGATAATAACGAACCTGTGATTATTCACCTTAAACACAAGACGCAAGAAGATAAAGAATTTAAGACTGTTACTCGTAAGATTATTCTTCAAATTCCTGGTAAAGCAGATGAAGTTAAAATTGATCAAGTAAAACTTTCACGTTCAATTGTTAAAGATATTGTAACTGGGGAAGTTAAATCTAAATCAGATTGGACAAGCAGTCAATTCACAGGCTTTGATGCGCCGGAAATTAAAGGGATGACACCTAATATTCAAAAAGTTGCGGAACAAACAATTACAGATATGTCAGCTGACAGTGAAGTAAGAATTGTTTATACCCCAATCAATGTTGCAATCAATTACAGTGTCATTGATGCCAAGACACACCAAGTAATTAAGCCAACTCAAAAATTAGGGGAAAGCTCATTGAATCAAGTTGTCCCAGAGATTTTAGTTGCAAAATACCAACATGTCTTAGATCAATTAAGAAATGCTGGTTACGTCATCGCTAGTTATGATAGCTTGCCAGAAGTAATCGAAGATGGAGTAAACACTCTCAATATCAGTGTTTCAAAACCAGAACCTATTGAAGTAATTCCAACCAATCCAACCACTTCAAATACAGAAGGAACAGAAGCAAAAGAACCAGACGCTAACGTAAAACCAGGACCAAATAAGGTAACACCAGATGCTAGTGTGAAACCAGAACCAAATAAGGTAGAAACAGACGCTAACGTAAAACCAGGACCAAATAAGGTAACACCAGATGCTAGTGTGAAACCAGAACCAAATAAGGAT
>NZ_BAML01000043.1 GCF_000615845.1 Ligilactobacillus hayakitensis DSM 18933 = JCM 14209 | reverse complement strand
TATTATACATAATACAGTAATAAACGCAGTTAATATATGTGAGTATAATTCTAAAGATACACCTAAAGAAAGAAGTAATATCCCTCTAATAGTTCTCTTTTCTTTTAAAATTAAATAAAATCCCACTAAAGATAATGGAACAAATATTAGCGACCAACTTTCACCTATATCGAATCTTGAAAAGTCATTATGCATAACATAGGTACTTAATCTCAATTGTATTGCAAATAGATATGCTAATTTTTTATTATTGAAAAATACATTTCCAGCATAAAATGCTATGACTAATCCTAATAATGTTTCTGTAAAAATAAAAACGTATATACTTTGAATCGGGTTTTGCAAAATTAATCTAATTAAAGAATAAATTACTAGATTAACTGATGGATAAAACCTTCCGACTGCTATTCCAACGCTTTTAGCACTATACGTAGATATTTGATTAATTAAATGACCACTTTTTAATGACTGATAAACTTCTTCCATCCTCTCTAAATGAAAAATACGATCACTCGCAACAAAAAGTGTACCAGTTCTATAAAATGAGTATACGTATAAAAAAGAGAGTAATATCATACTAACAAAAATTAATGTATACTTTTGAATGTTATTCTTTTTTTCCATATTTTTTTATTTTTACTCCTTTTAAACTCATAAAAATTAGAATAATTACACTAATACTCGATACAAATAATGCTTGCTTTAATCCTGAAACAGTATATTTCATAACTACTTTTGTGCCAGTACCTTTGTCAAACCCAATAAAACCTCCCATAGATTTATAAGTCTTTAATTTTTTACCATCCACGTAAACCTTCCATCCTTCATCATATGGAAGATTTACTGTCATATTATTTTTTATTTGCTTAGCATTAAATGATATAGCATTTCCATTTTGAATTACGTTAGTAACTTTTGGTACTTTTATTAATTCATCAAGCTTTTTTCTCTTTTCAACCGTGACTATCGGACTAATATTTTGAATATTATTTCCTTTAAGTATTAATTTATTTTCAGTAATATTATTTGCTTTTCCTAAATTAATAATCCCATTCTCCCCAGTACTATTATCTCCAAAAGCTTTAGTTATATGCTTGCCATTAAATATGATATCCATATTTCCAAGTTCATCCATTATCCAACGATTACTTGGGATGTATAAATAAAGATTCCCCTCCTGAACGTTCATACTATAAATCACTTCTTGTGTTTTCACTTTTTCCTTTGTAAGGTTAACCTTTTGATACATTCGTTTTATTCCAAAACCACCTTCAAATATATCATTTAGATTATTGAAAAAATCTTCCCCTGTATCATATTTAAGATTAATAAACCCACCGTCATATTTTGTAGCAAATCCAATTGGCAATACATTATCATTTTTATAAATTTCAATGTTCTTTGTCCCATTAATTTTCTTATAATCTACTAATTGCGGAGTATTATCTTTAGTTGGCATTGAACCATATTGCCAACTTTCTTGCATTAATGCTTTATTTGGTACCAATATATATTTAAGACTCAATAATCGATTAATTCCTTCCGTACTACCACCATTAAAATTAGACCATCTAATCCATGAATGTTTTTGGTAATATCCTAATAAAGAAAGATAATCTGTCAATGACGTTGGCTGTTGGGAAACATATGTTGATACTCCCGCATAATTGAACAATAAAGGATCATTTTCATTTAATTGAACTGTAGAAGAAATTCTGTAACCATTGTCATTTCTAAGTTTTTGTAATACTTTTTTATTTTCCGACACATACTTAACATATGAATCGTATTTAGCTGATGTATCCATAGTTAATGTATTTTGGTACGAATACAAGATTTCTAAAATAACTATCAAAGCCATCATATATCTAAATTTATTAGATACTTTGCTTAAATAAATAGCAGCAACTATTCCAAATAAAATTGCCAAATCCATCTTAAAAACATGACTGTCTAAATATCCTAATTTATAATAGACTACTATCATCATATTCAAAAATAAATATGATATAACAGGAAGTAGCTTACTTTGTAATAACAAATTAATTCCATAATAAGCTACCACCATTAATACAAAATCAATGATATATGATTCCCTTTGATAAAAGCCATTAGGCATTGTGAAAACATGCCATATCATATACAGTCCTTTAATCCAACTTGATAAAAATAAGAATCCAATTAAACCAGCAAATAATAGTTTTAACTTTAAAATTACTTTTCTACTGAGAAAAAAAGCAACTATAGCTATTACAGTCAATAAACTTGTATACAGAATTGGTTCCATTCCTTTAGGCTGATTATAGTCAATAAGAGATCCAAATATTTTTCTAAAAACAAAAATTTTATCTGTACTAAATTGATATTTTTCTTGAGATACTTCTTTTTGACTTAACCAACTAGGAACCATCACAAATGCACTTCCAAGTAACGTCATTCCTGTATAAAATAATACTTTTAAATTAACTTTCAAGTATTCTTGTAATTTATTTGCTTTAAAAAATCCATAAATTACCGTCATCATTGCCAGAAAAATTAATATCATAGCTCCAATATAATAATTACCAATAAGGATAACTAATAATGGTAACCAATAATACATAGGATTTTTATTCTTATCGAAGATTAAGTATTCTAATCCAAGTAATACAAGGGGTAAATAGGCAATCACATTAAACCACATTACAGATTGCCAATAAGCTCGATAGAAACTACTCAAGCTATATATGGTGGATACAATAATCGAAGTACTCCAATATTGATTATTTTTTCCGAATAATTGCTTACTTATTTTATCTACCACTACTGAATGCCCTAAATAGTGATACATTATCAAACTTGTTAATCCTACATTAAATAATATATTAATTAGAAAAAAGTTTGGTAATTGCTCTGTTGAAAAAAATAAACTTAATATATTAATTGGAAAAATAACATAGTAAGTTAAAACGCTAAAGAAATTTCCTCCTATCGCTAAACTAGAAGAATACAATAACTTATGTATATTAAAAAAATTATGTTTATAATATGATGTAATCGCTAAATACTGATTTTTTAAATCTCCGGTAATCACAGAATTATTTCCAAACGGATGAATCCCTTTCATTGCAAAAATCACTATCAATATAGCAATCGGTAATAAAAAAGCAATTCCTCCTCTTAAAATCTTTGATTTTTTCATTAATATCCCCCTAACATAATAATATTCAAATTTTCCAGTTAATTGTATCATAGTATATTGTTAGTAAGCTAATTAATATCTATTTCTTATTTATTCTTCTATTTATCTACGTTATAATAATGAGAGGTATATCTATAAAGGAGGAAACAAGAAATGGTAGAGAAAAACAATGATAATTCAAAACTTAAAAAAGCATATATCGCTTCTGGGATTGCTCTTGCTTCAATTGGGGCAACTGCAGCTAACGCCGATAATGCTCAAGCAGATACTACTGCGACTACTCAACCTACAACTAATAAAAATGTAATTGATAATTCAAATCAACAACAAGCTACTCCTACTCAAGAAACTAACACTTATAAATCAATTACAGTTCAACCAAACGAAACTACAAATACTAATTATAATTATGGGGGAAACATTACAAATGATGTTTCTTCAACTAGTTCAGCACCTGCAAAAAACGCAACTAATGTCAGTGGCGCAAACAATGCGATGGCAGCTGGAACTTCTGGAAGTGTTACTTACAACCCTCAATTAGCATCAGCTCCTGCTAACGTAACTAACTTCGTTAATGCAATTAGTAAAGATGCTGTTCGTGTTGCTAATGAATATGGCGTATACGCTTCAATGATGATTGCGCAGGCTGGACTTGAAAGTGCGTGGGGACAAAGTACTCTTGCAACAAAAGGTCATAACTTATTTGGGGTTAAATATCGTGGGACTGGCGACTATATAACTATGCCAACTCAAGAATATTACAACGGCTCATTCCACTGGATTAATGATAAGTTCCAAAAATACGATAGCTACTATGGCTCATTAGTTGGTTATGCTCAATTAATCCAAAAGAACTACCCTAACTCAACAAGAGCTAAAGCTAGTTCTTATCAACAAGCTGCTCAAAATCTTCGACATGGGGTTTATGGAACTTACGCTACTGATCCTGGTTACGCTTCAAAGCTTACTAACTTAATTCAAAGCTATGGTTTTGCAGCATATGATAAAGCTACTACAAATAGCGCTGTTAAAGAAAAATATGAAAATGGTGCATGGTATCTTTACAATGGCAATAAGAAAATGACTGGTCTTCAATACCTTTCAACGGGGAATAAAGTTGTTTACTACGCTAATGATGGTAAGATGGTCCACGGACAAAAGAACATTAATGGTAAGTGGTACTACTTCGATGATAGATCTGGTGCTATGCAAACTGGCTTCAAATATATCGCAAGCCAAAAGAAAAATGTTTACTATAATGCTCAAGGTCAGATGCTTTATGGTCAACAAAAAATCAATGGGCAATGGTACTTATTCGACAAAAATAGCGGTGCAATGAAATACGGTTGGCAAAAAATTCCAGAACAAAATAAAACTGTTTACTATACTGAAAAAGGACAAATGGTCCATGGTCAAAAGTATATTAACGGTCACTGGTACTACTTTGATGACAAGTCTGGTGCTGAAGTAGTATCGACATTTAAGTGGATTCCTGAACAAAACAAGACTGTTTATTATAACAGCCAAGGGCAAATGCTTTATGGTACTCACTTAATTAATGGTAAAGTATATTCATTCGATAAGTATAGCGGTGCAATGCGTGCTAACACTTTCTTCTATAATAGTGAAACCAAAGGTACTCAATACTATGACTCTAAAGGACAATTAGTATTTGGTGAAAAACGTATTGGTAATTTCTGGTACCTTTTTGATAAGAACACTGGTAATCTCTTAACAGGATTCCAAAATTTAAAAGATTATGGTCAAAATAAAACTGTTTACTATAACAGCAAGGGGCAAATGCTTTATGGCCAACAAAAAATTAACGGACATTGGTACTTCTTTGATAAAAATAGTGGTGCAATGAAATATGGTTTCCAAAGAATTGAAGATCAAAAGAAAACAGTTTACTATAACAATGAAGGTCATATGATTTATGGTCTTCAAAAAATAAATGGTAACTTATACTATTTCAATAAGTCTAGTGGTGCAATGACAACTGGCTGGAGTTATGTTGAAAATGACGGTAAGTTACATTACTTCGATAAAAATGGTAAGTCAGTAACTGGCACTGTTAAAATTGGGAACAATACTTACCAATTTAACTTGAATGGTGATTTGATTACAGATAATAACCGCCACCAATTCTTATCTTCAGATGGTAAGTGGTTCTTATTAGAAAACGGTAAAGTCTTAACTGGTTGGCAAACTATTAAAGATCAAAACAAGACCGTTTATTATGATAAGAACTCTGGTAACATGCTTTATGGTCAACAATATATTAATGGTCATTGGTATCTCTTTGATAACGCATCTGGTGCGATGAAGACTGGTTGGCAAACTATTAAAGATCAAAATAAGACTGTTTACTATAACAAACAAGGACAAATGGTTTATGGTAAGCAAGTTATTGATGGTAAAACATATACTTTCAATGAAAAATCAGGAGCAGTCAGTAAATTTTAATCTTATATTAAATTCTAAAAAAAATAACGAGAATGTTAAAAACTTAATTTCTAACAAAAAAGGTTAGAAATTAAAAACCTTAAGAAATTACGTTTCAAAAAATATTGATTGGTTATAATACCTTCTATGTATACAGATGAAATATACAAAATCATCTAAATACTTGGAGGGTATTTTTTATGGCAAGAAAACCAAAATTTAATTCAGCACAAAAACTATCTATTTTAAATAGAGGCTAAAGAAAAAGGGATATATGAAATTTCTAAAAAGTATTCAATTAATAATAAAACCATCCAACTGTCTATTATACAAATATCAAGGAATTGAAAGCAGAAGTGAAATTAGATTTTACGGCTGATTTAAAACGTGTAAGATCTTGTATGCGTAATAATAATATTCGTGTAAATATCAGAAAGAAAAAGAGAAACCGAATTAAATTAAAGCTTGAATATATTAGTGAAAACCTATTATCTGGGCATTTTGATCGTGCAAGCAAGAATAAAGTTTGGGCGACCGATACAACTGAAGTTGTATATTTTGAAGATAACAAACCACAAAAAGTACGATTACATGCGGTATTAGATTTATACGTATGTTACGTGATTAGCTATAACCTTTCAAATACAGAAACTACATCGGCAGTAATTGATATATTTAAGAAAGCATTATCTAAAGATCCGGGAGTAAGACCTATGGTTCATACAGACCAAGGTGCTGCATACTGTTCACTTGTCTTTAATCACTATTTAGAAAAGATAAACTGCATCCATAGCATGTCTCATCCTGGACATCCATGGGTAAATTCCCCTATGGAGAGATGGTGGAATAATTTTAAACTACTTTGGCTGGAACGACACCCACAGCCACAATCATTTGAAGAATTAAAGAGACTAATTGACGAAGGTGTAAAATATTTCAATACAAAGAGAGCTTATGCATCAAAAAACGGTCTGACTGCGGAAAAGTTCCGCAATCAGACCGCATAGTCTATTTTATATATTTAAACTGTATACTTGACAGGACATAGTGCTCTTTATGTTTTTCAAAAAAGTTAGTTTTTTTCCTAACATCGTTATTTTTTTAGTATTATATTTTTGTTTAATTTATTGATTAATTTTTTTGAGAATTTAAAATCAATTTTCCTAGCAAAAAATGCATTAGATTCTTTTAAACTGTCATAATCTTCCAAATCTAACACAGCTGGATAACTTTCATTTTTTTTAGTCCAATCAATGTACCTTTTGTTATCATTTATAATTCTATTTTTTAATTTTTGATTATTGCATAAAATAGTCTGTAACCAAAATTCATCACTACAAAATCCTGATTTAAACATTTTTTTTACATTTTTATTATCTTCCAAATATTTAACAGCATACTCTACCATATCTCTTGGTGCATCAAACCATTGAGATCCAGAATATATATTCAAATTAACACTTAATTTTTTAAATTTGTTTATTCTTATAATAGTTTGAACTAAAATATTTATTCGATGATAAATTTTCCCAAAAGTTGATTTTCTGTTTATATTATCATAATTATAATAATATTTTTGCCACCAAATTATAGGTTCGCCACTTTTTTTAATATTCTTTGATTCATAATTTGTCATAAACATATACTTTTTATTAGCTTCGAAAAAATTATATGTTTCCTCTAAATTCTTTATTGGCCAGTCTTGTCCAGATATTAAATGTAGATACTCTATGTCTTTATTCTGCAATACTAACTTAATTAAGCTAATCGTCGCTTCAACAATACTCCAGCTTCCCCACTTAACATCAAATTCTGAAATATAATTTATATCATTTTCTTCTAATTCTTTTTTATATTTTTTCGTCAGATGCATTTTTTTGTCAAAATGTATATATACTGAAAATTTTGGTTTAAGAATTCTAGATAATTCTAAAACTTGTTCTGGATTTTTATGAGCTAATATTAAAATTGCTTGCATTTAAGTCCTCCTAAATTCATATACTTATACAACAAAAAGTGACCTCTTTCGAGATCACTTTTTATATTTTTATTGCGTAACTTCAGTATTACCTGCAACAGTTGAAATTTCTCCTGTTGCTCCTTCACTCTTAGCCTTATCTAAGATATTTTGCATTGTAGTCTTCTTCCAAGTACCGTCATTATCGAAGATGTATACATCATTACCCTTCATTGTGTAAGTAATTGACTTATCACCGTAACCATCTTGCCAATACATTTGATAGTACTTATCGCCACCAGTTGGTAATTCTGGAGTTCCCATTTTTGAACGTGATGCCTTTGTTACACCAACTTTACCTTTAGGAGCACCATCAACATTGATATTCTTATCATTAGCAGCATACCAACCTGTTAAAGCAGCTTCTTGTTCTTCAGTAAGTTCATTAGCATCTGAAGCTAATTCTGAATCCTTGTCATCACTATCTTTCTTACTTTCTGCTGATGAAGCTGTCTTTTTACTTACGGCTTCACCAGATACTGCGTTAGCATCCATATCTAACTTAGAAGCTTTATCAGCTTGAGCAGCGCTCTTGCTTACACTAGTTGCTGAACTTGAATCTTGTGATTGTGCATCTTGATTTCCACAAGCAGCTAAAGTTCCCATAAGAACCAAACTACTCATACCAACAATTAATTTATTTAATTTCATTATTATTCCTCCAACTTAATCAACGAACTACTTTTGATTTGCGATACCATTCTTAATTACTGATAATGGGTTCAACCATGTATCATTATTATTGAAGGAGTTAGCAATAGCTTTATCGATATTTTGTTCACGTGTAATACCTAAGTGTAAGTGTGAAGTATTACGGTAACCAATAACATCACCAGTCTTAATCTTTTGACCAACTGAAACTTTGATGTTTCCACGGTTAGAGAATGCTTCTTGGTAGACAATGTTATAACCATCATCTGATTTAACTACAACATAGTGTTCAAGTCCCGGAGTGTATGATACACGAGTAACTGTACCACCATGAACAGCGTGGACTGAAGAACCTGGGTGATCATATGAACCGAAGTCTAATCCATCGTGGAATCCATTTGTACGGAAACCACCTCCGGGATTTACACCGAATAATTGAGCACCTGTAAAGCTACCTTGTCCGATTGAAGGGAATGGCCAGCCCCAGGTATTTTGAACATTTGAGCTAAAGTCGTAAGTTTTGCCATCAATTGTTATCTTACCAGTTGCCATTGCTCCGGAAAACTTATCAAAATAATATTCTTTTCCATTAATTTTTTGCAAACCATATTGCATCTTACCTTGGTTATTGTAGTAAACTGTCTTATTTTGGTCCTTAATTTCTTGGAAACCTGTCTTCATTGCTCCTGATTTTTCATCAAATAAATACCATGAGCCGTTAATATATTGTTGACCGTATTGCATTTTTCCTTGCGTATTGTAGTATACAGTTTTATTTTGGCCCTTAATTTCTTGGAAGCCTGTCTTCATTCTTCCAGAATTTTTATCAAAAAAGTACCATGAGCCATTAATCTTTTGTTGACCATATTGCATCTTACCTTGCGCATTATAGTACACTTTCTTATTTTGATTTTTAATTTCTTGGAAACCTGTTTTCATTGCTCCTGATTTTTCATCGAATAAGTACCATGAGCCATTAATCTTTTG
>NZ_BAML01000044.1 GCF_000615845.1 Ligilactobacillus hayakitensis DSM 18933 = JCM 14209 | reverse complement strand
TCGTTAGTAAATCCCTTAAATCGTAGATCAGGTACTGATTTTTCTGGCTTTTTACTCATATTCTACAACCCCTTTTCCATCATTTTGATGAATTCATCAAGATCGTTTTGAGTCTTAGTATCAGCTGAAACTAATTCTTTTAGCATCCCAACTAATTCTTTTTCCGTATTTTTAATTTCTTCATTAGTTTTTTGCATGTCTTTTGTAAGTTCACCTAAATCAATTTCTGGCTCTTCTTCAAAAGTATCAACATAACGAGGAATATTTAAGTTATAGTCATTTTCACGAATTTCATCCAATGTTGCGACATGAGCGAACTTTTCAACATCTTCTCTCTTCAAGTATGCATCCATAATTTTTTGGATATCTTCATCACGGAGAATATTTTGGTTCTTTTGTTTTTCAAAGCAATCTTGCGCATTAATAAACATCACATCATCACGATCACGATATTTCTTCAATACTAAAATTACTGTTGGAATTGAAGTTGAGTAAAATAAGTTAGCTGGTAAACCAATCACTGCATCAATTTGGTTCTTTTCTAGTAAAGCTTCACGAATCTTTCCTTCTTTAGCACCACGGAATAATACCCCGTGAGGTAAAACAATAGCCATACGCCCTTCTTTTTTCAAGTGAGCTAAACCATGAAGTAAGAAAGCATAATCAGCTTTAGTCTTAGGAGCCAATGCACCATAATCTTTAAATCGTGGATCTTTCATTTTTGAATCATTATTATCCCATTTTGCTGAATATGGAGGGTTCGCTACAATTGCATCGAATACTTGAGGTTGTTCAATCCCTACTTGATTCTTTTTACTTGGCCAATCTGCTTCTAAAGTATCAGCATTGTTAACATCCATTTCATCAAACTCAACATCGTGCATCATTAAGTTCATACGTGCCAAGTTATATGTTGTTGTGTTTAATTCTTGACCATAGTAACGAATTTTAAATGCTGGACTCTTACCTGATTGATCAATATAATCACGAACTGTTAATAGTAATGAGCCTGATCCCATTGCAAAATCATATACACTAAATTCTGTGTCTGATCCTTGATTACCTTCTGCGACAGCTAGTTGTGCAAGTAATTTAGATACTTCATGTGGGGTATAGAATTCCCCTGCCTTTTTTCCTGAATTTCCAGCAAACTTTGCGATTAAAAATTCATAAATGTCACCTAAAACATCACGGCCGCCTTCATCTTTATAGTCAATCTTATCTACAAGCTCAACTACACTACTTAATGTCTTCCCACGAGCTGCTGTATTTTCCCCTAAGCGAGTATTTTGAATTGAAACATCACTAAAGACACCTTTAAAGTCTTTAACTGAGTTTGCATTAACTTTAGCGTTTGCACCAAAAGACTCAAACATTGCTTGGAAATCACTTGATTTCATATCCCCATTATGGATTTTGTCGATAATTTTTGTCCAAGTATATTCTGGTTCGATGGCATATCCAATGTTTGTTGAAATATCATCAATGAAGTCACGTAGTTCTTCGCCGACAGCTTCTCTTTCATATACTTCTTGGAAAGTTTCTCCATCTTCCACTTCAATAATATCGTTATCTAAAAGATATTTTTCTTGTTTTTCTGAAAGATAACGGTAGAAAATGAATCCTAAAATATAATTTCTATATTCACTTGCATCCATATTTCCACGTAATTCATCTGCCATACTCCAAATTTGGCTAGTTAGTTCTTGTACAGTATTGCTTTTTTCCATTTACTTAGTCTCCTATTTTAAAATTTCATTGATTAGCTTAAGAAAATCATATCGGAATTGATTACGATATTTAATTTTCGCTAATTTTCTAATCTCATCATTTTGAGCATTTTCTTTATATGTTGCTGCAGAATCTTTTAGTAGTTCAGCAAGTAACGCTGAATTTGAAATTTCATCTTTTCCTGTTTTATAGTATGCTTCTGCTTCGTTGATTGAAGTTTCTAGTTTCTCTAAATCTGCACCATAATCATATGCAAATTCCTTAATTAAATCTAAGTTATTAGCCTCTTTATGTTCATTCATCAAATCATCAACATCTTCTGGCTTAACTGGATATTCTTTGATATTTACCAACTTAGCTCGGATATCATCAATAAATTTACGAATTGATGCTACAAGAGATTGATCATCCATTTGAGCTAAGCGATCAACGATTTCGTTATAGGCTTCATCAACTTTTTCTTCATCTGCATTATCATTTACCAAGTTACTCAACTTAGCGATTAATTCAGTTAAATAATCATAGTTTACTTTAACTTCTTTAACTTGTTGCATTTCAAAATCAATCATTATTGGATCAATTCCTTTACGCTCTGAAATTGCATCAATAACTTGATGTTTGAGACGATTACTAATCTTATCAGCTTGATCCATCGTTAAATCAATATCTTCATAGAAATCTTCTTTTGTTTGATAACTTTCTTTAAACTCATCATACTGCTCAATTTCTGCTCGAGAATTTTCAAACTGTCTTAGTAAGCGATACATTTCATCTTGTTTCTTTTCATCGTCTGGAATTCTTAAAAAATCTTCATCAGTTAGATTTTTAATTTGACCACTAATCTTTTTAATTTTTGCTTTAACTTCTTCAAACTTTGGTGCAATAATTTCATCTTCAGTTTCTAAAACTGTTTGTTCATTAGCAGATGCACGATTAGCGTAAGTAGTTAACGCTTCATTCATTAACTCTTCTGATTTTGCTGGCCAACGATAGTTAACAATTCTTCCAAACGGCTTATACTTCATATCTTGCACACGGTTAGTTCTTGAGTATGCTTGAATCAAGTTAGCCCCTTTTAAAATACGATCAACATATAAAGCGTTCATTTCAGGAGCATTAAACCCTGTAAGTAAACGATCAACAACAATCATTAAATCTAAATAATCTTGGGTTGGATCTTCTTTTTCAGATAAGATTGTTTTACTTAAACGGGCAGCCAAATCCTCATTGTATTCCTTCATACTATTACGTCCAAAGCTCGTTCCGAACTGTTTGTTATATACTTCCAACGCATAATCTAAATCTGAATTTTTTGTATCTTGTTCGATTGAATTTGACTTATCTTCTGAGAAAGTGATACCAATTTTTAAAGGTTCTTCATCCCAATGCTTCATTTGTTCCAAGAATTCTCTAAAGTACATCATTGCCATTCTTGTAGATACTTTTCCCCCACCAACATGGGTAGTTAAGATGGCATTGTATTTACGATTAACTGATCGATTATCCCAATTAGCTAATACGTCTTTAACAACTTCACGGACATGTTCAATATTGTCATCATAAACTGACGTCGATACACTATCATCCATTTCTTTCGGACCAAAGTTTCTAATTCGTTCATTGATAGCATCATCACCCCAATTTGGATGCTTTTCTCTCAAGAAATTTGGCAAGTAATCGTTCTTCAAAACATCCTCACTTAAAGTGGTTTTAAAGTCAACTTTAAATCCTAGAACGTTTTTATCTGCAATCGCATTTTTAATTGTATATATATGCAATGGATCGCCAAAAATATCTTTTGTTGTCGGTTGCTTATGCTTTTCTTGTTGATTATCTTCTGCAAATCTTGGAGTCCCAGTATATCCAACCCATGCTGAGTTTGGAAATGCTTTTTGAATATCAATCAACATATCCCCAGCAGTTGAGCGGTGTGCTTCATCCACAATAAAGAGAACGTGTTTTTGAAATTTATCATCTTTCTTTGTTTTAGCTAATCTTGCCATTTTTTGAATAGAAGTTACGATAATTCCGTGAGGTTTAGAACGAAGCTTCTTAGCTAAGTCGCCTGTATTAGGTGTGTCATTTACAACACCGCCATTGTTATTTTCATCCCCATTAGGATCATACGCGCGATATTCATCATATGTTTGATTTGTTAAGGCTGTTCTATCAACTAAGAAGACAACTTTTTCCACATTTGGCAATTTTGAGGCTAAAAAGGCTGCCTTAAAACTAGAAATTGTCTTACCTGATCCAGTCGTATGCCAAATATACCCAATTTTCTTTTCACTACCGTTACCAAATTCATGGTGACGGACCTTATCAATTACATTTTTAGTTGCATAAACTTGATAAGAACGCATGATTTTAATCATTTCTTTGTTCTTAGTTCCATCTAAAATCATATAATCAGTGGCCATTTGATGAGCCATTGGAATTGATAAGAAACTTTCAACAAATGTTTTCCAGTTTGTAACTGGTTTGTTTTCAATTTCATCTGCCCATTCAAAAGCAAAATCCGTGTTAAACATTTTATATGTAGTATTGGCCATGTAGCGAATTTCCGTTTCGGTCATCCCGATTAAAATTTGTAAGGTACTAAAAATCCCTCCAAATAGTCCTTCGCGAATGTATTGGCGCATTTGTTCTAGCGCTTCTCTAACATTGTGTCCATGTTTCTTTTCTTCGATTTGGATAATTGGCAAACCATTAATTAAAAGAGTTGTATCAAAACGACGATTATGATTTCCCGCTTGCACGGCTGGAACTTCAATTTGATTAACAATTTGATAAGTCGTATCAGCAGTTCCCACCTGGCTTTGATCGAACACATTTAAAAATACATGGTCCCCGTTATCGCGATCAATTTCTACTTCACATACACCATTCATTCCATATAAAAATTGCCCCGCTTGATATGGTGTATCGATTTTTTCAATTTCAGCTTTAACTTGTGCAAATTCATCTAATGATAATGGTTTTCCGTGTAAAGATTGATAGTTTCTTCGTTCTAAAATAGCCTTAAAGTTATCCCATAAACCATCAATTGTCTTAACATTCGATAAATATTCCCATTGTTGTGAACTATCAATATGTTGGATGTAATCAATAACTTGATTTTCAAACTCTAATTCAGATTGTTCATCTAAAATTGATTTTTTTACCATCTAATTCCCCTCATTTTTTTGTTTTAATGTTTCTAAAATACCCTTTTTGAACAATTCCATCTTACGTTCTTTTAACGCAAGTGAATATTGCAATAATCTGTAGGTTTCCCCAATTTGTTGTTGTCGTTTGATTGGTAACACTTCTAAATTTAAATTCTTAATCGTTGCAGCGCTAACTCTTCTAATAACTGTGCCTTCCATTTTTTTGCTAATTTGCTTATCTACTTCTGAAGATTCATTCAGTAAGTAACACAAATACCATGGATCACACTTATTAGGATCAACTTTAATAATAATAAAATTTTGAGCAGCTAACTTACCAGAGTTATCGGCTGAAACTACCGCAGAACGCTCTGACATTAAGTTATATACAACATCACCTTGTTCGATAATCCCTTTTACATCATTAACAGATGCTTTTTTTGAACTTACCTTTTCAGCTTGTTTTAAATCTGACTCTAAATCTTTATTTTCATAAAATTGCTTATCACTGACTTCATTTTTACGTAAACTACGATTAATTCCAATTGAAACTGACTTAATACCTATAATATCCTCAAGTATCAATTCTTAATTTCACCTCCTGAATCATCTCTTACATACATAATATATCACTAGAATTTAAAATAAGCAACCTTAATTTTAAATTCTAGTGATATATTTTTCGATTATCCTTTTAACTCTAAAAACCATCTAACATTTATACGTTAATTTTAATAAACAGTTTATACCATTTACCTATCTAACCACGATAATCTGAATTTACACTTGAAAAAAGTTTCCCCAAGGAATAACATAAAATCTATAGATAACTTGTGAAGGAGTTACACTGGGTTCACAACTGGGAGTAAGGCAACGGCCGAGAATTCTCATGTGCCTGGGGTTATCTTATTTTTTTGCATTCAAATTTCAATTTTAGAATGGAATTAAACTTTTTCTTTCATTAATAGCAAAACAAAAAAACCAGGCGACAAAAAGTCATCTGGTTTCTACTATTATTATTCCGTTTTGTTTCCACGATTATTTACTTCATCGTTATATCCATCGGTATAACCGGTGCGATAATGATGAGAATATTTTGAATCGGGGGTTTTGTGGGCGGTTGTGTTTTCTTTACTATCACGTTCCGCTGCGGCAAAGCCTTCTTTATAGCCTTTGAGGTACTCTTCATTATTTTTGTGTTGACGGTGGTTATTTAACAACATCATCCACATCCAAGGGTTGGTAATGATACTTTGACCAAAGAAGCTTCTGCGATCCGCAAATGATACGCGGTTACTTGAAAATACGCGATCACTATCGTTTCTTGTATAAGTCTTCTTTTTGGCAATATCATCTTTCAAACGACGGATTGTATCAGCGCTTTCGGCTGGTTTGAAATTCTTCGTTGTGTTTGTAGTTGTTGAAGTTGAATTTTGATAAGACTTGGTATTTGAATTAAACGACTTGGTGTTCGTTTCGTATGATTTGTTTTCATACGTATTCGTTTTGTTTGAACGTGGCGTGTACGTCCTTCTTGGTGTGTATGTCCGCGTTCTCGTTCTAAAACCGCCACTTCTAAAACCACCAGTTCTACCACCAAAACGGGCAGCTTGCGTTGATGAAGCTAACATTGGAAATACCAAGATCACCGTTAGCGTAATTGTTAAAATGTTTTTTAAGTTCTTTTTCAATCTATTTCCTTCTTTATTATTGTTATAGAATCGCGTCATTTTCAAATTTTTCAATGTCGCGACCATCCCCAACCACCATAATCTTTTCATTCGGTTCAATAATACTATCAGCAGTTGGCAGCTGGGTTACCCAGTTATTTTTATCCGTAATCGCAACAACATTTAATCCGTAGCGGTTGGTTAAGTCCAGTTGCGCTAAAGTTTTGTTGCACATTTTTGGATTAGTGATATTAATTTCCGCCAAAGTAATATGTTCATTTAAGCGTAAAATGTTCCCGATTGTTGGGTGTAATTGACGATATACCAGGCGTTTGGCGATATCTCTTTCCGGTCGAACAACATGTGTGGCCCCGATTTTTTCTAGCACACGGGCATGATTTTCATTTTCTGCGCGCGCAATCACGTCTTTGGCACCTAATTCAATCACAATCAACGTGGCGAGAATACTTGCCTGCATGTTTCGCCCAATTGAAATGTAGACATGATCGAAACTTCCGATATCTAACTCACGTAAAGCTTCTTCATCAGAGCCATCCGCAATCACAGCTCGCATTACTTTATCTGCGAATTCATTGACCACATCTTCATTGGAATCAATCGCAAGGACTTCTTGGCCCCCTTCAACCAATGATTCACAAATTGATGAGCCAAATTGGCCTAAACCAATAACCGCAAAGCTATCTTTTACTACTCTTTTCCCCATATTATTTCCCTTCAAATTTAATCATTTTCATCCTTAATTATACCATATTCTCAATTTCGGATAGCTGTTAGAGCTAACTTTAACTTAATGTTCGTGTTTTATAAATAAATTTTAGATTTTCTTAAAAAATAAATTGTTTTTTCTAACGAAGCATGTCATAATATTCTTTGTTGATTACTTATTTATTATTTTAAGAGGTGTTTTTACATGCAAACTAAGCAAAACACGAACAATATTTTCGAGCGTCTCTTCCACTTATCTGAAAACAACACTTCAGTTAAACGTGAAAGTATCGCCGGATTAACGACATTCGTTTCAATGGCTTACATCCTTTTTGTTAATGCCAATATTTTAGGGGCTTCAGGGATGAATCCTGGCGCCATCTTTACCGCAACTGCAATTTCTGCGGTTATCGGATGTATCTTAATGGGGGTTTTAGCTAACTTCCCAATCGCAATCGCTCCTGCTTTAGGAGATAACGCATTTTTCACTTATTCTGTTGTTTTAGGGATGGGCATTCCTTGGCAACAAGCTTTAGCCGGCGTTTTCGTGGCTTCTGTCTTGTTTACCTTTGTTTCATTCTTCAAGATTCGTGAAATTATTATCAACGCCATCCCCCAAGATCTTAAATACGCAATGGCAGCCGGTATCGGGATTTTCGTTGCGTTCGTTGGTCTTCAAGGCGGTGGCATCATCGTTGATTCAAAATCATCATTAGTTGAAATCGGACAATTCAGTCAACCAACAACCATGCTTACATTGTTTGGGATTGTGATTACTGGATTTTTAATGGCTAAAAAAGTTCCTGGTTCACTATTCTTTGGAATGGTCGCAACTGCGCTTTTAGGTTTAGGAACAGGAGTTATCAAAGCTCCACACGCAATTATTTCTGCCGCACCAAGTTTAAAACCAACTTTTGGGGTTGCGTTAACAAACTTACATGCGCTCGCTGATATTAGAATGTGGGCTGTTGTAATCGTCTTTTTCATCGTTGCTTTCTTTGATACAGCTGGTACCCTTGTTGGATTAGCTCAACAAGCAGGCATCATGAAAGACGGTAAGATTCCTCACGTTGGCCGTGCTTTGGTCGCTGATTCTGTTTCAATGCTTTCAGGTTCATTGATGGGAACAACACCAACTGCTGCTTTCATCGAATCATCAGCCGGAATTGCCGTTGGGGGTAAAACTGGTTTAACTGCAGTTGTCACAGGGATTTTATTTGCAGCTTCAATGCTATTCTCACCTCTTTTAGCAGTCGTAACTACTAACGTTACAGCACCTGCTTTAATCGTGGTTGGGGTCTTGATGGCATCAGCTCTTCGTGAAATCCAATGGGAACATTTCGAAATTGCATTCCCTTCATTCTTGATCTTAATTGGAATTCCATTGACATACAACATCACATACGGAATTGCATTTGGATTTTTAGCATACCCACTCTTCATGACAGCCGCTGGTCGTCGTAAAGAAGTTAGTTGGTTAATGTGGTTATTATTCTTTGTATTCATCTTATTACTATACATCTTAAATGTCTTACCACATGAATAAGAGATAAAAATAAACCTCGTATCGTTTTGGTACGAGGGATTTTTTGTGCCGGAATTCTTTTGGAGATATTTAATAAAAAATGGAGCAACCATGATATTGGTTACTCCAAATAATAGTCATTCTAATGTTCTATATGAACTACAATTCACCTATTCAAAATAACTTCATAACGCCCACATTTATTGGAAGCTATTTTTCTTTATCACTTGTTTAATTCGAATATTTTCTTTTTTTGCGATATT
>NZ_BAML01000045.1 GCF_000615845.1 Ligilactobacillus hayakitensis DSM 18933 = JCM 14209 | reverse complement strand
AAATTTTTTAATATAAAATATGGAATTCAAAATATTAGAAATATAAGTTTATTAATTTGGAAAAGATATACTGGATTTAAAAACTCTCATTTACCAACACCGTTTTTAAAAAGTACATGGGATGAAGTTTGGGAAAAAGAAAAAAAAGTTTTAGATGAAACTACAAGTCACAAATTTAGATCTTATTATGATGTAAATCAATATCTATTTCGGCAATGGCAAACTGCATCTGGTCAATTTCATCCACAACTTGCGCAAGGTAAAGGATTTGAAATTTCAGATGAAAATATTGATAAAATACAGGATACAATAGAAAAACAAAAATATAAAATGATATGTTTGAATGATGGAAATAATATTAGTGATTTCGATGAATTGAAAAGTAAAATAATTCGTTCGTTTGATAAAGTATTACCTGAGAAGTCAGCTTATGAAAAATAGCTAAGTTATAAATAATAAATTATTATATGAGGTATCTAAAGTGAAAGAAAGAAGACAAAAAAGTGTAGTTGCCTTAATTGTAACTTATAATCGAAAGAAATTATTAATTAATGTAATAGAAAATTTATTAAATCAGAACTACAATCTAGATGGAATATTGGTATTTGATAATAACAGTAATGATGGAACAGAAAAATTATTATTAAAAGAAAAGTATATTGATCAATATCAAAAGGAAAAAATAACTAGCAAAAGGTTAGGAGAACTTGATTTTTATTATTATAAAAATGGAGAAAACCTTGGTGGTGCAGGAGGTTTTTCTAAAGGTGTAGAAATTATTAGTCAAATGCAATATGATTACGTCTGGATTATGGATGATGATGTGCTTCCTGAAAAAAATTGTTTAAAAGTAATGTTAGATACTATGGAAAAATACAATGTTCATGCAGCTATTCCAAATAGAAATTCTGAAAACTTTAAAGATTGCCCAGTGGTTGATTTAGATATGAAATCTTTTTCAAAATACTTTATAAATGACAGAAAAAAGAGAGTAGAATTACCACTATCTAAAGATGTTTATTTTGTTAAGACAATGGCTTTTGAGGGACCTTTAGTGGATATGAATATCATCCGCAAAATAGGGTATCCGAATAGTGAGTACTTTATTTTATTCGATGATACGGACTATGCACAAAGAATATTACAGTTTACAAATATCGCATATTGTGTGGATGCACATTTATATCGACAATTACCTTTTATTACTAGCAAAGAAAAAAATAAAAAATTTGGTTGGAAAGAATATTATGCGATTAGAAATAATATTTTGTTTAACAAGAAATATGGAGAAAATTTTGTCGTAAAGTATATTTCTAGTCAAATGATTGTTCTATACATGTTACAAAGAGCTGTGAGAAATTTAAATATTAAAGATGTACTTTTAGTGTTAAAAGCTTCTATTCACGGAAATTTAGGAATAACTGGGAAAAAAGTACAACCATAATAATCTTTAAGAAAGAGGTATACATGATAAAAATTGTATATATATCACCAACAGATCCATATTCTAATAAAAATAGTTGGTCTGGAACTTATTACAGTACACGTGAGGCACTTGAAAAAACTGGGAATATTGTAGAGTGGATAAAATATAAGGATGAAAGTTTTTTTATAAAGGTAGTTAGGAAATTTTATAAATTATTTTACGGAAAGAATGGATCATTTACTCATACAAGAATATCTGGATGGTTAAAGGCTAAATCGATTAGACAGAACTTGGACGATTTTGATGTTATTTTTGTTCCAGGACAAGTAGACATTGTTGCAAATTTAAAAACTAATAAGCCCATTATTTACTATACAGACGGTGTGGTATCATTAATGATTGGATATTATTGGTTCGGTTTTTCTAATCGTGCTATTAAGGAGGCAAAAAAAGTAGAAAGTTTAGCTACAAATAATGCTTCAGTAAATATTTTTGCATCAGATTGGGCAAGAAATGCCGCAGTACGTGATTATTCTTTAAACGAGGATAAGACATTTGTTATGCCATTCGGTGCAAATATATCATCGAATGAGTTAGAAAATATTGGCAATAAGAAAAATAATAGTAATAAACTAAACGTTGTATTTTCTGGTGTAGATTGGAAAAGAAAGGGCGGCCAGATTGCAGTAGATGCAATAAAAGCAATCAGAAAAAAAGGATATGATGTTGAATTAACAATATGTGGTATAAAAGATTTGGATAATAAAATTCAAAACTTACCATTCGTTAATTATTTAGGATTTTTAGATAAAGAAAAAGAAAATCAATATAGAAAATATATTAATACCTGGAAAGAGGTAGACTTATTGATTTTACCAACTAGAGCCGAGCGTGCGGGAATAGTATTTAATGAAGCATCGGGATTTGGAGTTCCAACACTTACAACTGATACAGGTGGAATCTCTAATTATGTAAAAAATGGAGTTAATGGGTATAGATTGCCTTTATCTGCTACAGGTCAAGAATTTGCTGATAAGTTAGAGGAGATTATACAGAACGATGAACTTCCTTCTTTATCAGCAAATGCCAAGAAAGTGTATGAAGAGTCAAATAGTTGGGATGCTTGGGGAAAGAGTATAGATGTATTATTAGCAAATCTATAAAATAATTTTCTTAAGCTTATATATAGTCGAAAGGGGAAATATATGATCGATTATTTTAAATACAGAAAATCTTTACAAGAAATTTTATTTTATACGTCGATAGCAATATATTATGTTTACTTTTTTATATCTAGATCAACAGTTCATATAGACGGATTAAAAATATTATTACTATTCAGTGTATTTTTAGCATTTTTGGCTACTTTCGTGAATTCTTTTGGTTATACGAAAAGAGGATTAATAATACAAGTAATATTATATACATGTATGGCCATTTCTGTTATTAATAATAGAAGACTAGATATACTTCAACTAGTAATGATAATTTTAGTATCTTTAAATTCAATAAATATGGATTTTAAATACTTGTTAAAGTTTAATTTTTGGTGTCTTCTTACAATGTATTCGATAATTACATTATCTGCTATATTAGGGATTATTAATACGGAAATTTTAACGCATTCTGGGTTAGATCAGACAGTAAATACATACGGATTTACATATTATAATATTCCATCTCTATCCATATTTACTATATTAATACTATATGTCGTCTTAAAAGATAAAATTAATTTCATAGATATATTTTTATATTTGGTTGTTTCATTTTGGGCTTATAAAGTATACACTCAAAGATTATTATTCATTTTATTACTTTTTTATATTTTTATGTATTTATTATTTAGATATAAGGATATTAGTTCGAATATCTTTTTTAGTGCGATAAGTTATTTTCTCCCGTTAGTTATGACAGTTATTTCATTTACATTAGCTTATATTTACAAAGTTAATGCTAGTAGCTTATATACATTGGATAATTTACTAAATGGTAGAATTGGTTTAACTTTACAAGCTTTTAATTTATATAAAATTACTATTTGGGGACAACCATTTACTTGGACAACGGGTGATGAAATAAAATTTATAGGTAATTATTTCTTTTTAGATAATGCGTATGCATATGCGTTATTAGCGTACGGACTAATATTTTTACTAGGCCTTATTATTGAATACACAAGTATATTAATATTTTTGCAAAAAAACAGCGAGCTAAAATTATATTTATGGATTGTAGTAGTAGTAATTGGTGGAACAATTGTTTTTGATTGGTTATTAAATATTATATTTAGTCCTTGTCTCTACTTAATTATTAGAATTATAAATAAAAAAAACGTATTATAAATTGGAGAACTTATATAAATGAGAATTAGATATGTGGATATTGCAAAGGGAATCGGTATGCTCCTGGTTATTGCAGGTCATACGTTTACTTCTAATAATTTGATAGAGCATATTATCTATAACATTCATATGCCGTTATTTTTTATTTTGGCTGGATGTTTCATTAAAAGAAAGAAGCCAATGAAAAAGTTTATTGGTGATAAATTTTGTAGATTAATTATCCCTTATATAGTTACTTGTTTAGCTTTAATTATGTTTAAAGTATTAAAATTATTAATCACAAATAAAAATAATGAGATTATTCAAAGTATAAAGGAATTAATTCTATCAACAATATATGGAAGTGGATTACTTACATCCCCTACTTTACATATTCGCTTAATTGGTGCTATTTGGTTTTTATTAGCAATGTTTTGGGGATTAGTAATTTATAATTATATCTTTGATAAAAAATATAAAACTATATATGCTATTGCCATATTTTTATCAGGATATATGATCTCTAAAGTTATATGGCTGCCACTTAGCATATTACCAGGAATGATGTCTGTATTATTTATACATATTGGAAATATATTGAAAGAATCAATAATTACAAGTAAACCGTATAAAATACAGAAAGCTATCTTAATAGGAATTGTATTTATATTAGGAACATATTTAACTTTTAGTGAGCCACATATGGATATGTCTAGTTGCTATTATAGTGATTTAATTATAAATACATTTACTAGTGTTTCAGGAACTTATATGGTTGTATATATTTCACAGATAATAGAGAAGTTTAGATATCTTTCAAAATTATTGAGTATATATGGAGTAAACTCTTTATTGGTTTTATGTGTACATAATGTTGAAGGACTCAGTTTTGATATAGGACATATATTTTCAACACAAAGTGGTATAGAGATATTGTGCATTAGAATTGCAATAACTGTTATTTTTGTTATTATTGTTACTGTATTTAAAAAGAAAAAAGAAATTAAATAAAAAGGTCCTTGTTGAAAGGACTTTTTTTAAATAAAGAAGGATACTTATATATGGATAAAGGAAGAAATTATGGAATTGATTTTTTGAAAATCATTGCATGTTTAGCAGTATTAAGGTTACATATAATCTCGATAAATGTAGCAGAAAATGAGTTCCAACTATTTACATATTATCTCTCGGGATTTGCTGTTCCAATATTTTTTATGGCTAACGGTTACTTTATTTTAAATAAAAGAGATTTAAAGTTTGATTATATTATCAAAAAAATAAAAAAGATATTAATCTTATTGGTAATATGGAATACAATTTATTGGATCAAAAATATCATAACTAATAATGAAATAAATATATCAGGATGGTTATTAGGTTCTGTATTAACTTCAAAAAATATAGGGGCATATCATCTGTGGTTTTTTTGGGCGTTAATATTTACATTGATTTGTGATTATTACATATATAAACTAGATAAGATGGGGTTTAAGTATGGATATACAGTTGGCTTACTGTCAATTTTAAATATAGTTGCATACGCAATTCATTTAGACAGTTCTCTTTCACAAGTATTTAGAGTATATATATGGTTATTCTACAGCATTATTGGTGGTTTTTTAGGTAAGATAAAGATAGATGTAAAATCAAAGAGAAACGTGAATCTTTTTTGCTTAATGCTAATATTCATCGTAACGGAATATATATATATTAATTATAATTTAAGTTTACCAAAGCCAAGATTAGCAGAATTTAACTATGACTTCTGGATATTTATGATAAGTACGATTAGTTTATTTATCATATTATCAAGTATAGGATATAATCTAATAATAGCTAATTTGATTGAAAAGATTGTTTCATTAACTATGGGAGTGTATGTAATACATATTGGCGTATTATGGCTTGTTGAGAAATTTACACAAAACCTAGAAATAAGATACATAGTGACGCTAGTAGTATCATTTTTAATAGTGTACATTTTAAGTAAATTAAAATGGATAAACAAAATAGTTTCCTTTTAATTTATTGTAGTTAAAAAGGTAGTCAAGGACGATAAAAACATACTTGACTACCTTTTTGATTTATCAATTTGATAAATACCTTAATTATAGAATATACCAATTTATTAGTATATTCTATAATAAAATCATATTTATTGCAAGTTGAAACAGAAATCATTCGTAAATATGAGTAAACAATAAGTTTTTTGGAATTTTTAGATGTTTTACTTAATACTCCGGTGAAGGTATAAAAATTTTAAATATTTCTCCAATTAATAACATTCTCTTCTAAGTTAAGTATTGCCACGAAATTTTGAAATATCAATATTAAGTATTTCCGCTAACATTTCATTAGGAAAGTATACGTTATATTTGTCTTGTAATACTTGAATGAAGTATTAATGTTCTATTATTATCATTGAAACAGAATTAAGAAGTTCGTCAGGAATATCATTTAGAAGTAAAGTATCACTAATCGTAACAGTGTTATTTAGGATTAGTTCAATAAAGTAATCTAATAATTCATCCTGACTATAGAGATATTTTTTGAAAGATTACTACTCAACAGTGTTACGTATGGGCTTGTTATCACCATATTACGTACTTTACTACCATTGATAAAAGGGAGACGTTCTTTTTCAAAAAACTTTAACAAACCAAGAACCTAATAATTCAGGATTATTTGCAAAATTAGTATTAATTAAATCTGAAGTATCAATAATTTTTTCAGTTAGGTTAGCTAGTATATCGCTATATTCTAGTAACTTTATTAAATTGTTAGATAACCCTACGTTATTTGTAGCAATCTTGTATGTGTTGGTAAATATATTTGATGTTTTTTGAAATGTTAAAGAAATTTTTTTTAAGTCTTCGTAATTAGTATCCGGATTTATCAAAGAATTCCATATTTGATTGTCTAAAGGAATATTTAATCTTATTGAAGTCGGAATCAAGAATAAGCAATTTTAAGGAATTGATTATTTTGGAAATTGAATTATAATAACGTCAAGTTTTAAAAAAGTCAATTTTATAAGAAGCAAGAAAAATACAAATAGTAGTTTTCCTAATTTACTTGATGGCGAGTCGATAATTTTAAAATTTTCTTGCTTTAAGAATGTTTCAACGTCTATTTTTGCCTTGATTCTACCGGCATCTTATCACCGTCATGCCATAAAATGAGATGTTTTTTTCATAAGTATTTATTCTTCTTCCTTTGATAGTTATATAAGGTATTACACCACGTGAAATAGAGTACTAATAAATTAAAAATGTAAATTATTGGTTATAAGTGATAGAATTACAGTATAGTTATTTAATTTAAAGAAGTAAATAATGACAAAATATTTAGTAGTAGGTGCCGGATTATTCGGTGCGACATTTGCCCATGAAGAAGTTAAAAGAGGTCATGAAGTAAAGATTATTGAAAAAAATGATTACGTAGCTGGTAATATCTATACAAAGGAAGTACACGGAATTCAAGTTCATCAATTTTGTGCTCACATTTTTCATAACTATGAATTAGGTGAATTGGAATACCGTAGTCTCTACTTTGAAACAGAAGTGTTAGATGAAGATAATCATCAAGGTAATGCAGTAGTTAATTATACTGACGCCAAAACATCTTATACACGTGAATATCTAGCAGATTGGAGCGTGGGGATGCTCCATACTATCCTGTAAACAATGAAAAGAACAACACATTATATGAACAATATAAGGAATTAGCAGCTAGCAAAGCAGAAAATGTTATCTTTGGTGGCCGTTTAGGACAATATCGTTACTACAACATGGATCAAGTTATCGTCGCTGTATTAGAAGCTGTTAATGGAGAATTTTAATGTATTAAAGTAATAGTGATTAAAATAATGATAGAAAGGTGATGCATGAATGAAAATAAAAGTATTCTTACCTTACTTTGGGGTGGAGTTTCCTAAAACATTCGATGTTTTATTGTTCACAATGAAAAGAAATACAAAAATTGATTTTATTGTGCCAACAAATATAAATTTTAGCCAGTATGAATCTTATGCAGAAAATATTACTTTTGTAAATATGAATTTAAGCGATGTTAAATATAGAATTGAATCAATACTGAAATATACTGTGAAATTAAAAGAAGCATATAAGATATGTGATTTCAAGCCATCCTTCGGAGAAATTTTTTCTGATTATTTAGAAGATGCAGAATGGTGGGGATACATAGATCCTGATGTTATATTAGGGGATATTAATTCGTTTATTGATAGTGTTGATTTTGATATGTATGAACGTGTATTAAGTTGGGGGCATCTGACATTTTATAAAAATACGGACTATGTAAATAAACTTTGGCGTAAAGAATGGGGATTAGAAGGTATAGTTCCAAGTATAAAAGAAGTTTCTACAAGAAATACTCCATTTTATTTTGATGAAAAAGGACAAGGAAAAGGGTATGGATATGGAATAATTTATGCCCAAAGAAAATTAAATGCCTTAAAAGCGTATGAAAACGTAGAATTTATTGCTGATGTTTCTCCAGGAAAATTTAACTTTTGGGTTAGAGGAGAAGAACAAGTTAAATATTTTAAAGTATTAAAGAACAATAAATTATATGGATATTTTGAAGATGGAAGCAAAAAGGAATATTTATACGTTCATCTTCAAAAACGAAGCATGGAAAACAAATTGAGTGGTTCTATACCTGATGAATTTTATATTTATCCTAATGTTATTGATAGAGAATTATTTACTGTCTCTAAAGATGAACAAAAAGAATTGTGGGAAAAAGATAAGAAAAGAAGAGATTTAAAAAGAAAATTAGGGAATATCAAAGTAGCATATTTTTTGAAGAAGTTTAAATATCGTAAATTAATATAAATTGATTATATGGTTACTCCGTTCTAGGAAGTTTATGCAGTATAAATTTTCGGATCTTTTTCAATTAATACTGATGAAGAAATTTAAATAAATATATTACTAAAAAGTAATAGCTGAGTAGTTTGTTG
>NZ_BAML01000046.1 GCF_000615845.1 Ligilactobacillus hayakitensis DSM 18933 = JCM 14209 | reverse complement strand
TCATTGCCTTTTGGTTCATGTTTTGATGCGTCATCGTCTACGTGGACTGTGACATTAACTTCTTCTTTTGAACCGTCTGGGTATGTCACAACTACTGTACTTGGCTTGTCTCCTGGTGTGCTTACATCTGGTGTGTCCTTCCATTCGTATGTTGTGCCCTTTGGCATGTCATCCTTGTTTGTGATACCATCTTCTGCATTTGGTGTCTTGTTCAAGTCTGTGTCGATGTCGTTACCTTTTGGTTCATGTTTTGATGCGTCATCTGTTACATGAACTGTTACTGGCACTTCATCCTTTGAGCCATCTGGGTATGTTACTACCACTACGCTTGGTTTGTCTCCTGGTGTGCTTACATCTGGTGTGTCCTTCCATTCGTATGTTGTGCCCTTTGGCATGTCATCCTTGTTTGTGATACCATCTTCTGCATTTGGTGTCTTGTTCAAGTCTGTGTCAATGTCGTTGCCTTTTGGTTCGTATTTTGTTGCGTCGTCGATTACATTAACTGTTACCGGCACTTCATCTTGTGTACCATCTGGATATGTGATAACTACTGTACTTGGCTTCTTACCTGGTGTGCTTACATCTGGTGTTTCTTTCCATTCGTACTTTGTACCTTCTGGCATATCATCCTTGTTTGTGATACTATCTTCTGCTTTTGGTGTCACATTCAAGTCTGTATCAACATCTTGACCTTTTGGTTCGTACTTAGCTGAGTCATCTGTTACATGGACTGTTACCGGCACTTCTTCTTTTGAACCGTCTGGGTAGTGTACAACTACTGTACTTGGCTTGTCGCCTTCTTTACTTACGTCTGGCTTTTCTTTCCATTCGTATGTTGTACCCTTTGGCATGTCATCTTTGTTTGTGATGGCATCTTCAGCGTTTGGTTCATGGTTCACACCAGTATATAGGTCTTGGCCTTTTGGTTCATATTTTGTTGCATCATCAATTACGTGAACAACTACAGGAACTTCATCTTGTGAGCCATCTGGGTATGTTACTACTACTCTACTTGGCTTGTCACCTGGTGTGCTTACATCTGGATTTTTAACCCAAGAGTATTCTGTACCGTCTGGCATGTCGTCCGTGTTTGTGATAGCATCTTTTGCCTTTGGTAACACATTCAAGTCTGTTGTAACGTCTTGACCCTTTGGATCTTTAACTGGTGCATATTGTGTTACGTGCACTGTTACTGGCACTTCGTCTTGTGTGCCATCTGGATATGTGACAACTACTACGTTTGGCTTTTCACCTACTGTACTTACGTTTGGTGTTTCTTTCCATTCGTATGTTGTATCTTTTGGCATGTCATCTTTGTTTGTGATGGCATCTTCTGCCTTTGGTTCGTTGCCTACTGTTGTGTAAACATCTTGACCTTTTGGATCATACTTTTCATTATCTGGTCTTGGGTCTGTTACATGAACTGTTACATCAACTTCTTCGCTTGAACCGTCTGGGTAGTTTACAACTACTGTACTTGGCTTGTCGCCTTCTTTACTTACGTCTGGCTTTTCTTTCCATTCGTATGTTGTACCTTCTGGCATGTCATCTTTGTTTGTGATGGCATCTTCAGCGTTTGGTTCGTTGCCTACTGTTGTGTTTAAATCTTGACCTTTTGGTTCATGCTTTTCATTGTCTGGTCTTGGATCTGTTACATGTACTGTTACATCAACTTCTTCACTTGAACCGTCTGGGTAGTGTACAACTACTGTACTTGGCTTGTCGCCTTCTTTACTTACGTCTGGCTTTTCTTTCCATTCGTATGTTGTACCTTCTGGCATATCATCTTTGTTTGTGATGGCATCTTCAGCGTTTGGTTCGTTACCTACTGTTGTGTTTAAATCTTGACCTTTTGGATCATTAGTAGTTGCATCATTTGGTGTTACAGTAACTTTTACTTTAACTGTTTCAGTATCCCCATTAGGATATGTTACTTCAACTTCTACATCTTTATCTTGAACTGGTGTATTTGTTGATGGAATATCACTTGGGTTCTTAACCTTGAGTGTTGTTCCTGCGGGTTTATTGTTAAATGTTACTTTTTCAATGACTTGTTCTTCTGTGATTGCTGGATCACCTTGTTTAACAGTAATTGAACCACCAGTTGGTGTTACTGGAGTGATTTCAACTGGAACATCTACAGTTGCAGTTGAACCGTCAGCGTATGTTACTTCAACAGGAACTGTCCCTTTATCGCCAGCTGTTTGTGTTGATGGAATTTGTGCTCCATCAACAAGTTTGTATGACTTAATTTCAGCATCCTTATCTGTGTCAATTTGTGCACGTAAATCATCAACTGTAATCGCTGTTGCATGTTGTGGTAAAGTCAATTTATCTGCTGTTGCTTTAACAGAATCTTTAATTGGACGGTAATTCAATGTTACCGGTACAATATTTGAACCAATACTATCTTTTGTATCTGCTGTAACTGTATTTCCATACGTTACCTTCAAGTATGCTTTAATTCCTGTTCCATACTTTGGTAGGGTGTCTGCTGAAATCTTGTTTCCATCTTTATCGACTAATTCTACTTTTTGAATAAAGTCTGCTGGTTGTTTTTCTTTTCCACTTTCTACCTTGTATAACTTAGTGATTTGGTCTTCTGTGAATGTATCACCGTAATCGTGGGTATCTTCACCACCTGTTACTTTTGTAAAGACAAATCCAAAGCCATAATTATTTGGTCCTTTATAAACTGTTCCGGCTTCATTTTCTAACACTAATCGTCCGCCATAGTAGCCTAAAACGGCTGGCGTTTTTACAGTTCCTGTCACATTCCCTGTGGTTGGATCCATCGCTAATCCATAACGATCTAATAATACGTTAACTTTATCTTCAATAAAGTTATGGTTTTCCCATTCATACTTTGTAATTGGGCTTGCAGAATTTGCGACTACATCAATTCCACTTTCCTTTGTTAGCGTAATGTTATTTGGTAACCAATATGTTACTGGTGTAACGTTAATCTTTGGTGTTACCTTCACTGGTACATTAACGTGGTCTGTTGTTCCATCAGTATAGGTCACTGTTACAGGTACTGTCTTATCTCCTACTGTACTTGTTACATTTGGTAAGTCAGTTGGATTATCAACTGTTACAATAGCATCTGCTGGAATATCTATTACTTTCCCTGTAATTTCATCTGCTGAAATAGGGTCCCCTTCTACTTTTGTTAATGTATCTGTAGTTGGGGTAGTGTCATCTGCTTGAGAAGTTTGTGGTGCATCAGTAACTGTTACTGGAACATCAACTTCTAATTCGTGTTGTGAACCATCTTTTTCTTGATAAGTAACAACCACTGTTACAGGATTTTTCTTACCAACAGTATCTGTTGTTGGAAGCTTAGCTGGATCTTTAACAGCTTTTGAACTACTGTAGCTTCGTTTGGTAATTGAGCCACCGTTACGTTATCAGTAATTTTTTGTGTTAATACAGCTGGGGTTGTGTTTAATGGAACTTCAACTCCTGTTGCACTTGCAGTTGCCAAGCTCTCGAAATCATAAACAGCTGATGGTGTACCACCAGTATAAATGTTGTATTCATAATAACCTGTTGCATTATTTGTTGACATACTTGCTGTAAGTTTAGGATCATCACCTAAATAGCGGTAATATTGTTCATCCATTCCAATGTAAATTGGACGATCAAAACCAGGACGCGTTACTTTAACAACCCCATTGGCTTTTCCGTCTGTTGTTACTTGACTTGGATCTTTTAATACCGCTTTTGTTTCGTCATAAACCTTTACTTCACCACCATAACCGGCATTAACTAATGGTGGCATTGTTTCATAGTAATCAGAAACCTTCCCTGGAACCGCTTCATAAACCGCACCAGTTTTGTCTAACTTAATATTTTCTCCACCTAATTTAAAGTTAGACAAACGACCTGTAAGAGTATCTCCTGAAACAGTTAGTCCAGTTTGGTTAACAACTTCTGATTCGTAATTATCATAAGTTTGCTTAGCTGGTGCAGTGAATTTTTGCCCTGCCATACCAGTTAAGGTAACAGTACCAAGTAAAGTCCCGTTCTTATCACGATATTCTGAAACTGCAGAAACTTTAGTAGGAATCATGTAACGATCTGATTGCCATGCCCCACGTCCAACATATGTTGGTTGTGCTGTACTCCATGTATATAAAGTTTCATCTGAGCCATAACCGTCATTTTTTGACCATTCTACAATATTTCCACGCTTAGAAATTGTGTATGTAGAAATAGTATGACTTCCATCTGTTAATTCTTGTTGTGAGAGTTGTTTATGGTTATTGTCATAGAAACTTACAAATAATCTACCAGTACCTTCTGTGTCAGTTGAAAATACAACTGAATATGCTTTTTTCCTGTTAATTGTTGCTGCACCGTATCTATCAAAAGTACCAAGAACTGCAAAAGTATAGTGATTTGGATCACTATCTACATTAAACTTAGCTCTTGCATTAGAATCTCCACTTGCTTCCGGACGCAATGTTGGTGTTGGAAGTGGTTCAATTGAATACCCAGCTGTTGAAATCTTATCTGGATCAGATGAAACAATTGAGCCCATTGGTTGGTCAGCTGGAGTAGTTGCTGCTCTATCGTCTCCTGTTGCTGGTGATGTAGCTACTTTACTTTCACGTAGCATTTCATCTGTAAAGTTTGGTGTATTTGTTGTATCAAAAGTTGTAGTTTGTTTCGTGTCAGTATCAGCTGCTGTTGGTTGTGCTTCAGCGTTAACTACTTTTAAAGTTGCTGTATCTGAGGCAGCCCCGTCTTCATTATTATCAAGTGCGTCATTAGTGGTTGTTGTACTTGTTGGTTCGTTTGATGCAACTTGGTCAGCTGAAGCATTTCCGTACATCATAAATGTTGCCCCAATTAAAACTGAAGCTACACCTACACTAAAACGTTTGATTGTAAAACGTTGTTTACGATCTTCAAACTTTTGTTGTTGTAGTTGTTTGTTATTTTTTGATAACATTATATTTCCCCTTTTATATTTTCTTTATACTTATTGTAAAGTTAAAAAATATATACATAGATAGTTGATAGCTTTTTTAAGGTTACTAAACATCTATTATATAAAATATTTACTCTTTAATTTTAGTTTACTAAAACATTGTTCGTCAACTCATAACATTAGAAAATTCATATTTTTTTCAAATTTTTCATCATAAAATTTTTTTACAAAAAAAGGTTTGAAAGCACGCTCAATGCGTCTTTCAAACCTTTTTAAGTTAATATCTATTTTAATTAGTAAATAGATTTTTCAATTCTATTTATCTTCTTTACGTCCAACTGCACCTAAACCAAACATTGATCCAACAGCTACTAATGCTGCACCAATTAATGATGTCTTTTCATTAGCTTCACCTGTTTGTGGTAATTCGTATTCACCTGCGTAACGGATAATGCGGATAATCACACCTGTTTCTGTCATTTCCACATATGCCCATTTACCGTTAATGAATCTCCAACCGTAACGTGTTTCATATCTTGTTCTTGTATGAGTTTCTGTTAAGGTTACAGTCTTTGTCTTGTTACCGTTGTTTACATTGTCACCGTTGTTTACATTTGAAGTATTTCCTTCATTTACTAATCCATTGTTTGTACCCGTAGTGTTTCCTTCGTTTGAAGTTCCGTTATTGGCACCATTATCAATTGCAGGAATTACATCTACTGATCCATCTGGGTAAGTAATTGTGGCTGTACCGTCATCGCCAACTGATACCTTTGTTCCTTCTGGGAAGTTACCCTTGTTTGATTCGTTAATCTTGTCGATAACTTCTTGTTTTTCTGCATCTGTTAAGTGTGTTGAATCCTTAACTGGTGTCTTAACTGGAACTACTGGTGTTGTCTTGTCAGCATCTGTATTGTCTGAACCATTGTCATTCTTACCTGCTTCATGACCTTTAACTGGTACAGTAACCTCAACTGGTGTATCCATTGATGGATCTTTTACTGTTACTGTAATTGGTCCGTCAACGTTCTTACCTGGTGTTACGATAATGTGGCCTTGGTCATCAACCTTAACTGGGATGTCATTGCCATCTTCATCTTTAGCTGTTACTGTTGTGTCCTTTGTAGGATTCTTAACAACTACACCTGTGTCTTGGGCGTCATCTGTTGGATTTACTGGTGTCTTACCACTTTCATCAACTGATGTCTTGCCTGTTACAACTTGGTCGCCTGGAATTGTATCTGTTGAGCCATCTGGGTATGTTACTGTAACTGTACCGTCATCGCCTACTGATACCTTTGTTCCTTCTGGGAAGTTACCCTTGTTTGCGTCGTTAACTTTATCTGTAACTTCTTGTTTTTCTGCATCAGTTAAGTGTTTTGTATCATTAACTGGTGTCTTTTCTGGAACTACTGGTGTTACTTTGTCTGCGTCAGACTTGTCTGAACCATTGTCATCCTTGCCTGCTTCATGACCTTTAACTGTCACTTCTACCTTAACTGGTGCGTCCATTGATGGATCTGTTACTGTTACTGTAATTGGTCCGTCAACATCCTTGCCTGGTGTTACGATAATGTGACCCTTGTCATCAATCTTAACTGGGATGTCATTGCCATCTTCGTCTTTAGCTGTTACTGTTGTGTCCTTTGTTGGATTCTTAACAACTACACCTGTGTCTTGAGCGTCATCAGATGGATTTACTGGTGTCTTGCCACTTTCATCAACTGATGTCTTTCCTGTTACAACTTGGTCGCCTGGAATTGTATCTGTTGAGCCATCTGGGTATGTTACTGTAACTGTACCGTCATCGCCTACTGATACCTTTGTTCCATCTGGGAAGTTACCTTTATTTGCGTCGTTAACCTTATCTGTAACTTCTTGTTTTTCTGCATCAGTTAAGTGTTTTGTATCATTAACTGGTGTCTTTTCTGGAACTACTGGTGTTGTCTTGTCAGCGTCAGACTTGTCTGAACCATTGTCATCCTTGCCTGCTTCGTGACCGTTTACTGGTACAGTAACGTTTACTGTTCCCATTGATGGATCTGTTACTGTTACTGTAATTGGTCCGTCTACATCCTTACCTGGTGTTACTACAATGTGGCCTTGGTCATCAACCTTAACTGGTACTTCGTTTCCATCTTCGTCCTTAGCTGTCACTGTTGTGTTATTTGTAGGATTCTTAACTACTACACCTGTGTCTTGGGCGTCATCTGTTGGATTTACTGGTGTCTTACCACTTTCATCAACTGATGTCTTCACTGTTTCTGGCTTGTCTGAACCATTGTCATCCTTGCCTGCTTCGTGACCGTTTACTGGTACAGTAACGTTTACTGTTCCCATTGATGGATCTGTTACTGTTACTGTAATTGGTCCGTCTACATCCTTACCTGGTGTTACTACAATGTGACCTTGGTCGTCGATTTTAACTGGTACTTTGTATCCATCTTCGTCCGTAGCTGTCACTGTTGTATCTTTAGTTGGGTTCTTAACTACTACACCTGTATCTTGAGCTTCATCTGTTGGATTTACTGGTGTCTTACCACTTTCATCCACTGATGTCTTCACTGTTTCTGGCTTGTCTGAACCATTGTCATCCTTGCCTGCTTCATGGCCGTTTACTGGTACAGTAACGTTTACTGTTCCCATTGATGGATCTGTTACTGTTACTTTAATTGGGCCGTCTACATCCTTACCTGGTGTTACTACAATGTGACCTTGGTCATCAACCTTAACTGGTACTTCGTTTCCATCTTCGTCCTTAGCTGTCACTGTTGTATCTTTAGTTGGGTTCTTGACTACTACACCTGTGTCTTGAGCGTCATCTGTTGGATTTACTGGTGTCTTGCCGCTTTCATCAACTGATGTCTTCACTGTTTCTGGCTTGTCTGAACCATTGTCATCCTTGCCTGCTTCGTGACCGTTTACTGGTACAGTAACGTTTACTGTTCCCATTGATGGATCTGTTACTGTTACTGTAATTGGTCCGTCTACATCCTTACCTGGTGTTACTACAATGTGGCCTTGGTCATCAACCTTAACTGGTACTTCGTTTCCATCTTCGTCCTTAGCTGTCACTGTTGTGTTATTTGTAGGATTCTTAACTACTACACCTGTGTCTTGAGCGTCATCTGTTGGGTTTACTGGTGTCTTA
>NZ_BAML01000047.1 GCF_000615845.1 Ligilactobacillus hayakitensis DSM 18933 = JCM 14209 | reverse complement strand
ATGCGCTTTGACTCATTCCACGTGAAATCCACATTAAAGATAAGCTTTCTGATGCACTTGTAGATGCTGATTCAGTTTCACTTTGGCGCTCAGATACTGATTTGCTTGCTGATTCTGATTCAGATTTAACTGAACGTGAATTTGATTCAGATTCAGACTTAACTACATTACTTTGACTTACTTCTTTTGAAGATAAGCTATAACTACCACTTGCACTGTTTACTTCAGATAATGAGCCTGACTTGCTTGCTGAATTACTTGCTGATTCAACTGCTGATTTACTTAATGAAGCTGATTTTGAAGTGCTTTGACTTGCAGAATTAACTACTGAAGTTGCTTCTGATTTAGATGTTTGTAAACTTGTTGAAACTGATGCTGAAATAGATTCGAAATCTGATTCTGAATCAGAGTGAGCTTTCACATCACTTTGTACTTCACTCGAATGATCTTCGAATGAAGCTGACTTACTTTCAGCTACTGATTTGCTTGCTGATTGTGATGCTTGCTTAGAAGCTGATGTTGATTCAGCTTTACTTTGACTTGCACTTCTAGACAAGATTTCAACAATCGCGCTTTCTAAACTCTTAGATGCAGAAACACTATCATTAAGGCTATTTGAAAGCATTCTTGAGAATGAATCACTAGCACTTTCTGAATTTACTTTATCTAAATTACTTAAATATTCACTTTCAAGTGATGCTTTTTTGCTATCACTTTCTTGTTGTGAGTTTAAGCTAAAGCTTCCATTTTTACTATTGCTTAATGAAATTGAATCTGAAGTCTTTGCTGAATTTGATAATGAACCAGCTAAACTTCTTGAAAGTGTTAATGAAGCACTTGTTGATTCACTAATTGACTTATCAGTTGAGTTTGCAATTGACTTAGATGTTGCTAAGCTCTTTGATACAGCTTCTGATAATGACTTGTATTCTGAATTTGATACTGTATATTCTGATACTCGGCTTTGTACTTCGCTTGATTTATCTGAGCTTACAAATCTTGATAAACTTTCAAGTGATTTGCTTGCTGATGTTGAAGCACTTGTTGAAACTGATGTAGAACCAGTCTTAGATGTACGTGCACTTCTTGAAAGTGACTCTTCCAAATATCTTGATAAACTTTCTGAATTACTCTTTGAAACTTGACTTATTGATTCAGAAGCAGATTTTGAAGCCTGACTTGCTGATTCAGAAACGGATTTTGAAGCTTGGCTTGCTGATTCAGAAATTGATTTTGAAGTTTGACTTGCTGAAGTTGAAACTCTTTCAGAAGTACTTTGTGAATTAATTTTCGACATTGAATTAGACAATGATGGAATTTCAGCAACAACATGTCCTGGAATTGTATCCCAGTTGGTTTGTTGGCTAAGGCCACCCACGGTTTGTTGAGCCGAAATTCCTCTTAGTGTTCTGTTACTTGTCGTAACACGAACCCCACCTAAGTCAACTGGTAATCTTTTATTAATAACTGTACCTTTAACTACAATTTTTACATCTGTTGCGTTGTTAATTGGTGCAGTATAAAGAATACCATTATCAATTCCAGTTACATCACCAACACGACTAGCATTAGTTCCGTTTATTGTTACAGACCTAAAGTTGAAATTACTATTTCCACCATCGAAAATAATACCTTGATTCTTACTTGCAACACTATTATTTAAAATGACAGTCCACTCAATTTCATTAGTTTGAGCGTTGTAAGTATATGTTACATCCTTGATAGTATCATTACCAGCTGATTGCAATGGATGAAGTGTATTTGTTGCAACAATTCCGCCAGTTTCATCCGGATTTAATGATATAGTCGCATCTCTTTCTCCACCAGTATATGCAAAGTTAACAAATGGTGAGAATGAATCTGGATTTGATAAGTATTGTTGTAATAAAGCAACTTCTTGTGGATCCATCTGTGATAATACATCTGCTGGAATTGAAGCTAAGTCAAATACCTTATCTTCATCATCCTTGTTAGTTGTAGTATTTAATGGTAAAGAAGTTGCAGCAAAGTTATTTGTTGCCTTGTTTAAAGCAACGTTTAAGTTAGCTACGTTAGCATCTTGATTTGATAAATCAAGTGTTAATTCAGTTTGTTCTGTTTGTTGAACGTCAGCAACAGTTAATGTAGCTGGTGCTTGAACTTGGTTAGCTTCTTGAGTTGAAGCTGCTGTAGCTGTTGTAGCCTTTGATGCTGGTTTTGTTTCTTCTTTATCTGAAACAGTTTGGCTGTTTTTTGTAACTTTTGAGTCAGCCTTTGTTTCACTTGTTGAAGTACTTTGGCTTACTGAAGTACTTACACTTTCACTTGCTGAAGTACTTTGGCTTATTGAAAGACTTTCACTTGTGCTCTTTGAAGCTGTATTGTCTTGGCTTGTTGAAGCACTTGATGTACTGTCTGCTTGTGTGTTAGAAGCAACTGTTACTGTATCGTTAGTAACGAGGTTTGCTTCTGTTGTTTGTTTTTCAATAGCTGGTGCTGCAAGATTATCATCTGCAGATGCTGTTTGTGTTGTTAATGTTGCTGCCCCGGCAACTGCACCAAGCGCCGCTGCACTCTTCAAGAGCGCATCGATTCCTGGGTGAGACTCTTCTACTTTAGAGTCTAAAGTAACTGAAGTGATGTTTAATGATTCTGATTTAGCACCAAACATCTTCATTAATCCAATTTCAGAGATTAATGAACTAACCCAACCCTTGCCAGTTTTATATAACTTAACACGGGAAGTACGATCAGTTTCAGTATAATTACCTTTATACATTCTCTTACGCATGTAGTACCCTCCTAGTTTTTCGTAACACCATCAATTCCTTAAAGTTACAAATTGTAACCTTAAGAAACTAACAATAATAGCATTTCTCTTTGATAATATATTTAAAAAACGTAAAACTTGCATTATATGTGAATAAACATTGTACAATACCTTTTAAATATATATTATGATTATACCTTATATATTAGGATTTCGCACCCTTTTTGAGGAAGTTTTTTAAATTTTTTTCACAAAAATTTCATAATTAAAAATAATTTTTTATCCCTATTTTTATTTAAATTAATCCTTTTCTTAACATCATATTTCATAACATCTCGAAATTTCACACTTACTTACGAAAAAATCTCATTGCTACATTAATGTAAAAATATATCTATTTTTTATGGTAAGAAAAAAACCCCGAGATTGCTCTCGAGGTAAAAATTAACTATTTAGTTATTATTTTTCTTTACGCTTGCGTGCGATTGATGTCATACCAAACATTGATCCGGCTGCAACTAGGACTGACCCTACAAGAGTTACATTTGCTTTGTCATCCCCAGTTTGTGGTAAAACATTTTGCTTATCATTAAATACATGTTCTTTTTCAGCCAATTGCTTTTGTACCGTTGGAAGTTTAACTTCAATTAGAGCTTCATCTTTTGAAGGTTCTTTTCTTTCAGTTAATACATTAGCATCAGTTTGTTTATCAGTTACATTTTCTACTGGTAAATCATTTGATGGTTGTATTTCTGGTACTTGCGCTTCTGGCAAGTCATTTGTTGGAGTTTCACTCGGTAATTCGTTAACTTTTGGCACTTGTACTTCCGGTAAATCATTTGTTGGATGATCATTTGGTTCTTGATTCATTTCCGGCACTTGCGCTTCTGGTAAGTCATATGTTGGATGATCATTTGGTTCTTGATTTTTTTCCGGTACTTGCGCTTCTGGTAAGTCATATGTTGGATAATCATCTGGTACTTGATGTATTTCCGGTACTTGTGCTTCTGGTAAGTCATATGTTGGATAATCATCTGGTACTTGATGTATTTCCGGTACTTGTGCTTCTGGCAAGTTATATGTTGGATAATCATTTGGTACTTGATGTATTTCCGGTACTTGTGCTTCTGGCAAGTTATATGTTGGGTAATCATCTGGGATACTTTGTTCTAATGGAATTTCCGGTAAGTTATATGTTGGGTAGTCGTCCGGTACCTTTTGTTCTAATGGAATTTCCGGTAAGTCATATGTTGGATATTTGTCCGGTACCTTTTGTTCTAACGGAATTTCCGGTAAATCATATGTTGGATATTTGTCCGGTACCTCTTGAACAATTTGACGGAAGACAACATTAATTACACTATCTTCTTGTTGTGGTGTTTGTCCCTTAATAACTTCTTGATTTTCATCTACTAAGTAGTATCCATCAATTTTTGGTGTAGCAACATCTTGGTAACTATCTACTGTATGCCATCCCATAGATGTTGTTTCTTTAGTATCTTCATTAGTTGTTGTTTCATTTAACCAATGTGTAGTTTGAACATTAGATTCAACATTTGGAATTTTATTTCCTTGTTCGTCAACATAATTAATTGTTTGTGTATGAACTTCATTTGATGAATCTGTAGTAATAATTGGTTCATAATAAACTACATAGTCATAATTACCAGTTAATTCAGGATTATCTACCCCAGCAACTGTACTATCTGTTGCTTCTACAAGTTGATTGCCGTCAATAATTTTTGGTGATTCGACTGCTTGCATCCCATTATTTACAAGTTTCCAAGTTCCTTCAGTCACTACTTCATTAGTTACAGCATTAACTTTATCTGTTTTAGTAAAGCTAACTGTTTGTGTAACAGGAGCTTGTAATTCTTTATCTGTATCTTTTTGTAAATACTTAATTGTACGAGTTACTTCTTTTGTTTGTTGATTACCATCAACTACTGCAGCTTTGTAATATACTTTAATAACATCATCTGATCCTTCAAGAGGTGTTGTTACTGCTGCCACTGTTTTTTGTGTTGGATCAACCAAAACATACTTATCAAAAGTTGGTGATTCTACAGCAAACATTCCATTAGCTGTTACTCGCCAATCACCGTTTTCTGTTGTATTATCAGCATTATTAGTTGTTACTGTCCGTTCAAATGTAGCATCTTGTTTAACTGCAGTTGATGTTGGGATTTCTAAGCCTGTTGCTTCATCAAGGTATTGAATCGTACGAGTTGCTTTTCCAGAATCATCTGTTGTAATCGTGAATTTTTCAACGTATACATATGGAACAACTGTTTTGCCAGCAGTTAATTTACCCGTTTCATTAGCTGGAGTTGCTTGGTTTGCTTTAAGAATATATGCCTTACCATTTACAATGATTTCTGCAGGAGCTAAATCCTTAACATCATAGTCCTTGCCTTCTTCATTAATTGCCTTTTGGCTACCATCATACTTAGTTGGAATTTCATTGCCAAGGTTTTCGCCCTTTTCATTAACAGGTTGAATAGCAACTGAACCAAAGTTAACTTGACCATAAGTTGCGACAATTGCGACTTGCGCTTTACCTTTAACTACAACCGCTCCTGAAGTTGCTTCGTAATCTTTTTTATCGAATTTATTATCAGTTTCAAATCCTGCAAAACGATAAACATTACCATCATTACCTTTCACAAAGTAAGGTACAGTATCAGTGTAGTATGTGAAATATTGGTTAGGATCGTTAGGATTTTCTGTACTTGGCATTGGTGTCTTCTTAGGATCTACAACGTTAGTAGCATCATCAACTAAAACATCATTTGGAGTTGGTTCTGACACCATAAATTCGTCTTTATTAAGTCCTTTATCAACTTCAGCTGGAAGTTTAATAAATGGTTTTCCAGTCAAGATTTCTTTTCCAGTGACATTTTCAATATAACGAACGATAACATCACCATCTAATGACTTGTAATTTCCACCATCATTAGCGATCACATTAGGGTCATAATTAAATTCCCAGTTAACTAACGCTTGGTTATTTTGAAGTTTTTCTGCTTCTCCTGGAAGGGTAATGTAAATCGTTGCACCAGCGTCAGATTGGATTGTAGTTTTAGTCTTACCCTCAGCACGCATCTTAGCTGTTGCTTCTTGAGCCAATTGCTTAGATTTATCTGTAAGAACACGTTTTACCCCAAATTGGTAGCCATCATTATCATAGATTGTGTATTCATATTTATGTCTAAGAGTCCCGTCAATTAATTCAAAAGTAAATTCATCATCAGATAAACTTACAACCTTGAATTTAGGCTTACTTTCATCACGTAAAATAACATGATTTTCATTAACCATTGTTCCATTCCCAAATGGCATACCAACAAATTCTCTAAACTCACCATTTTGAATGAATTTTGAAAATTCAGGATCATTTAACTTAATTCTAATGATAGCCCCTGTAGGAATATCACCATTAGCTGTAATTTTAATTTGTGATTTTTGTTGATTAAAATCAATAATGTTTCCATGAGAATCAAGTGGTACTGATCCCGTTGCTTTTCCGTTAATTGATTTATCAGTAATTACTTCAGGAGTATCTAATGGTTCTCCATATGTAAGGTAATCTTTAGCTGCAATTGTCTTTTCTTGACCATTGAATGCAACTTTAATCACTGCATGGTGAATCGTATCAACGTCAACTTCTGGAGTTGCTGTATGTGTTTGTTTATGGAAAGTATAATTAAACTCACTCATGTGTTCTACTTCAGAAGTTAAGATGTAATCGGCAATCGTTGTAAGTCCTTTATTTGGAATATGCCATTGTAATTGATCTTCGATTGTTCCATGACGTTGAGCCCAATATGGTGCAGATTGATTACCACTGACACCAGTTTCTGTAACCATGTTAGTTACTTGAGTTGCTTGATCTTTTAATGTGGCAAAAACAACCCCATTATTTTCTAGCGTTAATGGTAGCTTGTCAATAGCCCCATTTCCCGCTTCATATGGTCCCAATTCTTCAAACGTCAAAGTTAATTGATCGCCTGCTTTAGCATTAGCTTTAACGGGGTCAACATTAATCGTTAAATCAAAACGACCAACATTTCCACCACCAAATTGATTATTAACTTGAACATCAGCTGTTGCATTAATTCCAGTAGTTACTTCTGCTTGTCCATGAGCAACCGTTGCCCCTGCTGGTTCAGCAGTTCCATTAGCTGAGTTTTCTACCTTAGGTGCTGTACTAGGATCTTTAGCTACAACATCACTTGCTAAAGTACCTGTTTGTACTTCACCAACTGCATCAGCAGAAGCTTGTGTACCCCCGTACATCAAGAAAGTAGCCCCTAATAAGACCGAAGCCACCCCGACGCTAACACGCTTAATTGTAAATCTCTGCTTTTTATCTTCTATTTTTTGTGCTTGCTGTTGTTTGTTGTTTTTAGAAAGCATTAAATTTCCCCCTGTTAAATTACGTTTACATTATACAAAACGTTTAACTCGTTTATATTTTGCATAACATTATCATTTTAACAAAGTTTGCTTTATTTTCCTATAAGTATATACAAAAAGAGACTGAGAAAAAGTCTTATAATTCAAAAACCTTAAGAAATTACGTTTCTAAAAGCGCTAATTTCTTAAGGTTTTTATCTTTCTATATTTGTTTCTAAAAAAATAGTTTTTCCCAGCCTTCTATAAAGATAGCAGCTGTATATATTCTAGGGAAGTTCTTGGATTTTTTGTTGTTTGTGTTAGTTTGTTGTGTTGTAAATTTTCCATCTTAATTTTATATCAGCTATTTTTATTAGTATGCTCTCTTTGTTTCTAGGAGTATGTTATATCTATTCTTATTTTAGAAAAATTTCCGATCATTTAGACCTTTTATATTTTCTCTTACTTAATCACTTATTCATTATATATGAATTTTTTGTGAATTCAACCCCTGACATTTAAGCACCGTTTGTCAAAAACGTTAATTTTACAGCATTTTACTCATGGTGTTCAATCTATTAACATTAATGTTATTTTACTCAAATTTTGCATAATAGCTTAGTTTTTTCACAATTTTACTTATTTACTAACCTTTTATTCATGTTATATATACTAAAATTCACAAACATCCTTAAAATTTAGCATTTTAATTTTTACAGACAAACCAGTCCCAAATTTCCGAAAAATGCACAGTCAATTTTTTATTTTTTTATAAAAAAACCACCCCTAAACGGCTGTAATACCTTCTAAGTATACAGATGAAATATACAAAATCATCTAAATACTTGGAGGCAACAAAAAACCCCGAGATTGCTCTCGAGGTAAAAATTAACTATTTAGTTATTA
>NZ_BAML01000048.1 GCF_000615845.1 Ligilactobacillus hayakitensis DSM 18933 = JCM 14209 | reverse complement strand
TTTTGGTTTTAACATTGCCATAATAAACCACCTACATTTTTTATTTCTATGGTTTATTATAATTTATATTTCAACTTTTTTCTACCTTATTCTATATTTTTGTTAACAGTTAATTTCCCCCTGGAACTTCAATTGCGATATGTGAAAAGAAACTATCATCAGCGGCCCCATGCCAATGTTTGACTCCGGCAGGAATATTGATTACCTTACCTGGAAGCATTTCAACGGGTTCTTTGCCTTCTTCTTGGTAAAAAACACGGCCCCCGACTGCGATTAAGATTTGACCGCCGCCACTTTTAGCGTGGTGAATGTGCCAGTTATTGCGGCATCCCGGTTCAAACGTCACATTATACATTGGCACTTGGCTCGTAGAAATGAGAAGACAACTTAAAGGTTACTATGGTAAAAAATAGATAAATTAGTTTAGCGGCTTAACCCTGATTAAAATCAGAGGTTTGCGCCCGTTTTATAATCAACGCTTTATGTTCAGCCACACGATTTTGTGACTCGCGCCCTGAAAAGACTTCGATGCCCTTCAAAGAATTAAGCGTGATTTCACTGTTGTCATAATAAGATTCAAAAACCGTTGTATAGGGTAATTTTTCAACTGCTTCTGGGCGGCGAGCCAACAAGCGTGTTTCGATTTTTGCTTCAGATAATTGACGGGCTAACTGACTTCCTAAATGCCCCGTTGCCCCTGTAATCGCTAATTTCATTTTTGTCCTTTCCTTCCTTATTAATTAATGTGTTTAATTTTAACATAGATATTTCAATGTTAAAAAAATCTGCTTCCTAGATCGGCAGCAGATTTCATTTTAGTTTATTCTATTTACCACTTTGAGCGAGGATTTCTTCCACGTCGCAGCAAATCATATATTCTTCGTTTGTAGGGATGCGTAGTAACGCAACCTTTGAATCTGGCGTTGAAATGATAGCTTCGCCTTTGCCTTGATTCTTTTCATGATCAAGTTTAGCGCCTAAAAAGCCCATCATATTAGCGATAGCTTCACGAATTTCCGGTGAGTTTTCGCCGACACCAGCTGTAAAGACAACGCCATCAACGCCACCCATTTCAGCCATGTATTGACCAACATATTTAATAACGTCTTTTTCAAAGATATCAAGCGCTAATCTCGCACGTTTATTTCCTTCATGCCAAGCTGCTTCTTCAACATCACGCATATCAGCAGAAATTCCTGAGATTCCTTTGAAGCCAGATTCCTTGTTTAAGATGTACAAGATTTCTGAAGCTGACTTCACCTTAAGTTTTTTCATCATATAAACTACTAAGGAAACATCAATATCTCCGGAACGAGTTGCCATGGTAATCCCGGTTAATGGGGTGAATCCCATTGAAGTATCAAATGACTTTCCATCTTTAACCGCCGTAATTGAAGCTCCAGCACCTAAGTGACATGTAATCAAGCGTAAATCTTTAAGCGGTTTGCCCATCATTTCAGCAGCACGGTTTGCAACATAACGGTGACTAATTCCGTGTGCACCATAACGACGAACTTTATATTTTTCATACCATTCATATGGAGCACTATACATGTAGTTAACTTCAGGGATGCTTTGGTGGAAAGCAGTATCAAAACTAGCAACGCTCACCGCATTTGGTAATAATTTCTTGAAAGCCTTAATCCCCACTAAGTTAGCAGGATTATGAAGCGGTGCTAATTCCGTCAATTCATCAATGCGATCAATGACGTGTTGATCAATTGGCACTGAATGCTTGAAGTATTCTCCTCCAGCAACAACCCGGTGGCCCACTCCAACAATTTCATTTAAATCAGTCACAATTTCAAGTTCTTGAAGTAAATCTAAGAGTAATGAAACTGCGACATGGTGATCTTTTATCGTCTTCGTATCAGTGTATTTTTGTTCTTGACCATATTTAATAGTAATAACTGAATTTTCTAACCCGATTCTTTCAATTAAACCTTTAGCGAGAACTTTTTTGCCGGGATGTTCAAAAATTTGAAATTTAAGACTTGAACTTCCTGAATTAATTACGATAATTTTTTGCATGGTTCTTTCACCCCATTATCTTTCAATAAATAAATAAATTTTCCACCCATATTATATCATAAGTCATTATGAGTTTGTGAAATGTTTCATAAACTCAACATATTTTGTGTTGGGAGTGTAAAAATAATCTAAATATAGTATGCAAACATATATTTTTACACTCCCATCCCCCATACCACACATGTTATATATACAAAACATTAACACAATACACAAAGTTAATAGACTTTTTTTACACTCCGACCACCCCTAATAAATCTTGTATTCCTGATTTTCAATTTCAAGAACCCTTTGATATCAACTTTTGTGACGGTGTAAAGATAGTCTGTTCCTTAAAATTGTAATTTAGACCCTTTTTACACTTCGAAAAAAGATGTTACGCTTATTGCTGGAGATTAGTTCTTACTTTAGACTATTTTTACACTCCGAACTTAAAACCCGTTATTTTCGCCCAACTTCAGGATTTTATATCATGGGGGGCGAAAAAAAAGACTACTTTTACACAGTGAAAAAGTTCTTGTTTTTTCCTTTGAAAGTTAGGCTAAAAATTTCCATCGTTGATATAGCGGCATTTTTTTAAGAGTGTAAAAATGGTCTACAAAAACTTAGACTATTATTACACTCCGACCCTGTTTGCGGTGAAGCGTTGATCTATTTTTACACTTCCAAGATTAAACCTTGATATAATAGCAATCTTTCCGAAATGGTACGTAAATTTGCTGTTTTTTTACAGACTATTTTTACACACTCATAAATTTGTAGACTACTTTTACACACCGAAAGCGTGTTTTTTGCTGCTAGTTATCCACAGAATCCTATATTATCAAGGTTTATTCACAGAAAAAAAAGTCAAAAAAATTTTTCGAAGTGTAAAAAAAAGGCGTATTTACACACCGAACTTCGAAGTGTAAAAAAAGGATATAAAAAAAACACCCAATAAAAAGCCTATTAAAGCAAGCTTTTTGATTTGGATGTGTAAAAATAGTCTTTTTAAAAATAATCGCTTTTCGCTGTGTAAAAACAGTCTATGAATTTGCCGATTTCCTTGTAATTATTAATTGTTAATGATTATAATACTTTTAGGGAATAAATGAGCCCTTAGTAGCTCTAATTCCAAATTACAAAAAAGAGGTGAATTTGATGTCTGAAAACGAAAATGTTTCACAGGAAATTACTACTAGTTTTCCAAACACAACTGAAGTTCGTTATGATAATGATCTTAACCGAATTCCGGTTGGGTTTATGAATGAAAGTGAACAAAATATGTTTTTTGCGATTCTAAGTCAGGTCAAAGATACTGACGAAAGAAAAACTAAGCTTTCTTTTAACCAAATTAGAGAGCTCGCTAATTTCCAAAAGACATCAAATAAAGAGCTTGTAAAATCACTTGATAACATGACTTCAAAACTTGCGACCCTTAATGTTCGTGTGCAAAACAAGTCTGAAATTATCAAGTTTACACTCTTTCCTACTTTCAAAATCGACAGCGCACAGCAAAATCTAACTGTGGCTGTCAACGAAGATTTTAGATATATCGTTAATGATCTTGCGAAAGGCTTCGTAACTAATTTTGATATTGAAGAATTTACTTCGATTAAATCAAAATACGCTAAGACAGCCTTTCGTTTGGCGCGTGAACATGAAAATGAAACTTTCGATATGAACATCGAAAATTTCCGCGAGTTATTCGCGATTCCAAAATCATACCGCCCAACAGATATTAACCGAACGATTTTAACTAAAGTTACAGAAATCATGCAAAATTACTTTTCACCCTTTGAAATCACCGCGATTCAAGATAGTGGAAAGTCACATAAAATTATCGGTTACCGTTTTAAAATTGGACAACGAATTTTACGTAACCTCTCTGAACCTCGTCAAATCTCACTTTTAGATGAGCAAAACTAAGATTCTACCAAAATCTTATTGACCAGGGTTCAAAAAAAGCGACCTATCTACCAAATAAGCCGCTTAACCCAAAAATATAAATAACTGATTCATGTACCACCATGAAAAAGCATTTAGAATAATAAAAAAACATACTACCAATATGTTTAAAAATTGAAAGTTATGGTCAAATGACCTCTTTTTGTGATGCTTTCAATTAATAATTACATTATATCATTAAATTATTTCTAATGCACTATTTTTAGGTGACTTGTGATCAGTTTGTTACTTGAAAGGATGTAATCAAAAATGACAATGTTATCAGCTACTCAAAATCGTGCATTTTTACCAATCAACGCTGATTTAATCAATAATCCAGCGTACCAACATTTATCAAACGACGCTTTGATGCTTTATTCACTTTATCAACAACGTCAGCAAGTTTCAGCTTACCACGCTGACAATGACAACCCTACTTTTGTTGATGAACAAGGGGTTTTTGTCTACTTTTCTAACGAAGAAGCTGCAAAAATCTTACGAATTTCAGTGCGTAAAGTTTCTTCATTACGTTCTGCTTTAATTAAGTGCGGCTTAATTCATGTTGTTCGCAATGGTTTGAAGAATTTTAAGATCTACGTGAACCAACCACAAGAAACTCCAGCTGATGTTGAACTTATTTTACCATGGGCTAACTTTAGCTTTGAAAAACCTCAAGTAACAAACACGCAAGTTGACGCTAACGTTCCTGCAGATTTTGCACCTACGGAAAAGCAAATTTTGCCTATAAATCAATCTAACTCTAAACAATCTAAATTAAATATTACAAGTGAAACAAATGAATCAGGTCTCAAAGATAGTGTTGTAATTGACGAACAGCCAAAACCAAAAGATCCTGTTTCCCTTGAAAAAACAGCCGTTGATTCTTTAATGAATCGTTTAAGTAACATGATTTCAACTCAAGTAGCTGGTAGAGTACGTATTCTAACTAACAATTCTTACAAAGAAGCCAAAGCTTTATTTGACATGATCTTTAAAGCTAAAAGTCAAGTAACAAACCGTTTATTTACAAGTCCTACTTGGATGTATGATGATGCTGCAACTAAAGCAACTCGATTTGAAACTAACAATGTGATGACAAAAGGCTTAGAATCAGCCTTACTCCGTATTAGTGAAGCTTTATTTAAGCAAAACAATGTAATTAAAAACAAAGAACGCTTTATGTACGTATACCTTCGTAACTTTATGGCAAGTGCGGTCCAAAACTTCTTGAATGATAATTATGAATTAAGCGAAGACGATCAAATTGACTTGAAATTATTAATGAATTTCTCGGCTTAAACTGCCCTTTTTCAGGTATTTTTCAAAGTTTTCAGGGGAAATCTGAGTTAAATTACGCTTAATTTCAAGTTTTGAAGCCAACTAAAAGCAACCGCCCTCTTTTTTGAGGTTCTATCTCCTAGTATCGCTTTAGAGGGATTAGAAATAATACTGCATTAAGAAGCAAAGACAGCGTAAAATCGCCTATTGTAACTCAAAATAAGAGTTTAAATACCAAAATGACATAAATACTGTGAAACATTTTTAGAACTATAAGTATTTAGTTATAATTAGCTATGTAGTATTGAAATTATTAAATGATAAACGAGTACTAAATTGCAGTGGTATTCAGACTTAACGAGTTTATGTCAGGGAACTAAGTATGGACTACATATACACTATGGATAATGTTAGTTAATTAAATATTATGTATATGTATTTAACACAAATTCATAGGTTGTTTAATTATCCTTTTTTAAAGAGAAGTAAATCTTATTAAGTAAGAAATAATCTGATAAGTACCCAGGAATTTTTTGATGAAATTGGCTTGCGTTTTTTATAATTTTAGCGGTTAAGAGAATAAAGACCCTTTTTATAACATTGATATATTTGGAAATAATCCTGATAATACAAGACGTTCGTCAAAAAGTAAAAGTCTTATTCGAATGCGTGAAAAGGAAATATATGCTCTTTTTCAAAGATCAAATTAATATGGGCTAATTTGATCATGCTATTTTGGATGAGAGTTATATTTCTGAGAAAGTTAATGAGATAATGCAGCTTTGTTTTTTGATACTAAATTGAGCAGACTTTTAGGCAGAATTGTCGTTAACTATAATTAAAACGATGTACGATGAATGGTTAATGGTAATATTTTATATATAATGTTAAATAGATTACCATAATCCATTTAACACAAATGAATAGTTTGATAGTTAGAAATAGGATACCATTCTTTGAAGATGGAAAATGGATCTTTTTTAGGATGATTTTCTTATTATTGATTTTGGTTTTATTTTTATTTTTATTTTTATAATTATTACGAACATATAAATCGAATGAATTTGGATTAATGAGAGTTAGCTTGAAGTAAATGGCTGGTAGTTGATTATGTTAATTTATTATACATATATAAATGAATTATAGATTAACATTTAACACAAAGCAGAAGTTTGTATTAATTATAAAGATAAAATGATGCTGTGGTTAATGCAGTAAATAAAAAATTCATTAGAAGCTATATATTATACTAATGTCTATAACATATATAAATACACTAACCATTAACATATAACACAAATGCATAGAATGATATATAAGATTGGAGGGCAGTTGAAATGCTCTTTTTTTATATCCTGATTTCTGTTTAATCGTGTGATTTGAAATAATAAAGACGGTCAGTGTTTTTTTATTTCGCAATAGATGATTCTGAATACAATTGAACTCTCCCCACTTAGCCACCCTGACGAATCAAGGCTGGAAGTGGGAGCATTCTCGCCGTTTTTTACGGTAAAAGTGGAATCTGAGTTGATGGCAAGTTAATGAGATTTTATTCTACATGGTATATTGGGTAGTTTATAAAGAAACAAGAATTTAAATGCGAGTAAGGAAAAAGTGGCCTTTTGTGCTAAAGGTGATCTACAGAGAATGTTACCAAGGAATATGGTATGATATGGAGATAAAACAGAACACAAAGCATGTTATAGATGATTAGAAAAATCCCCTGGAAATAACATATTTACAATGTACTATCAATTAATATAATATATACCCATTAACATTAACACAAGTGAAGAGTATGTATAAAAGAAGCAATCTGCGGATAAATGGCGTAAAATACTGAAACAATAAGTTAGTTTTAGCAGTTTGAACATAATGTAAATGTATGGTGAATATATTAATATATAACCATTAACATATAACACAAACGCAAAGGATTGAGAAATGGTAAATTGGAGCAGGCAACTGCTCTTTTTTTATGTGTTATTTTCTAAATTTGAAATAAGCTTAGCGAAATTTTAATGGAAAATAAGCGTAAATCTCTCTACTTTAGTGATGTCAATTTCTGATGTCGGTTGGTGAACGTTTTTTAATAAGAATGGAATATAAAGCAGAATTCTACGGAAGAGTATTCATGACTGTCAATCCTAGAAATACTATACAAACATGTCATGAATGTGGCTTTGTTTTGGGTAAAAATGAGACTAACAAATTAACTTTCAAAAATAAAGAGTGGGAATGTCCTAATTGTCATAAGCACCACATTAGAAATTGGAATGCCAGTAATCATATTCTAACCAAAGAATTAGAAAAATAGCTAAAGAAAAATCCTAGCATATCAAATTAGGATCAAGTCTATGGGCAACTGGCGGCTATTAAGAAATTGGTAATTAGGTGCAAGACGTACAGGCTATGCTAGTAGGGGGGCTGTATCTATGCAAACTGTGACAGAAACAGCGAGGATAATAAAAAACGTGAGCATGTGGAATTGTGGATATTAATAATCATTATCAAACAAGCCTGATAAGAAAAGAAAGATAGTTGGGTTCACTAAAGTAGGGAAGGATATAATGATAGGAAGTAAAATAAGATTAGGCAATGACATAATAACATAAATATTATTT
>NZ_BAML01000049.1 GCF_000615845.1 Ligilactobacillus hayakitensis DSM 18933 = JCM 14209 | reverse complement strand
ATCTCAGTTAGTCAATGTCATTACCCTCTTGTTAGGATATGGGAATACTAGCGTTAACGGTAGTAAATAAAATTAAGAAAGAAAGTCTATATTCTTTCTAATAATATAGAATAGTATACGCTATATTCTATATTATTCTACATTTTATATAGCAGAAGAAACTTCAAACGAATGGTTAGAACCCGTTGAATTCAGCGAAAAATAATGAATAAACTAAAAAGAAGTCGAGAGGCTTCTTTTTTTGTATATCTAACGATACTATACATATAGTAAAAAATATCAAATTTGAAAAAGCATAACATCAACATCTTTGAGAAATCCGCTTGACCTATTAATTGAGATTAATTAAACTAATTGTAATATCAAATAGGGGGAATTTATATGAAAGAATATAGCGAAGTTTGGGACCTTGAGTCCATTTTTGCTGGCGGGAGTAATTCTGCTGCGTTTCAAGAACGTTTAGAAAAATTAAAAGTTGAAATCAAAGAATTGGAAGAAAAAATTTCTACTTGGCAAGCTGATGCTGCTGGTTTAAAAGAAATTTTAGCAGTAATGACAAAAGTTGATGAAGGCCTATCACAACTGGGAGCTTTTGCTGAAGCTTTGAGTTCAGCTGATGTCACTGACAGTCAAGCTTTGCAACTTGATAGCCAAGTGATGGCCTTAATCCCAGAATACTCTCAAGTTAACAAGGAATTCCAACGTAGCTTAGCTCAAATTCCTGATGAAAAATGGGAAAGCTTATTAGAAGATTCAGACTTAAAGTCAGTTGCCTTTGTTTTAGGTGAATTTCGTCGTGATGGGGCCAACTTCTTATCAGCGGCAGAAGAAAATATTATCGCACAATTAAAATTAGATGGTCAAACTGCTTGGAGTCGCCATTATGATGTCCTTTCTGGAAATTTAAAAGTTGAACATGACAATAAGCAATTATCTGCGGGTCAAGCATTCAATTTGATGATGGCTTCAAAAGACAACGAAGTTCGCGATCAATTGTTTGAAAAATGGGAAGAAGCTTGGGGTAAAGATGAACAATTGTATGCCGATACTCTTAATCATATTGATGGGGCACGTTTAACAGATCAAAAGCTTCATGGTAACACCGATTATCTCAAAGAACCACGCGAATACAATCGTCTTAAGCAAGAAACATTGGATCAAATGTGGGCGGTGGTTGCGAAAAATAAACAATCATTCGTTGAATACATGAACCGCAAAGCCCAACTTTTAGGGCGTCAAAAGCCAGTTTGGCAAGATCAAGAAGCACCGGTAGTTTTAGGTGATTTTGAAGCGAAGCATTATACTTTCAGCCAAGCTGCTGAATTTATCATGGAAAACTTTGAAAAATTCAGTCCTAAAATGGCCGCGTTAGCGAAAAAAGCCTTTGAAGGCCAATGGATTGAAGCCCAAGATAGACCAAACAAGCGCGCGGGTGGTTATTGTACTGGTTTTCCAGAAAATCAAGAATCACGGATTTTCATGACTTTTGGTGGATCAGTTAACGAGGTCGCAACTTTAGCTCATGAATTAGGACACGCTTTTCATAGTTCAGTGATGTGGGATTTACCACACTTGAACCAAGGCTATGCCATGAATGTAGCCGAAACAGCATCAACTTTTGCCGAACAAGTCGTTAATGACGCCGCTATCGCAAGTGTTACAAGCAAAGAAGAAAAGATTAACCTCTTAGATCAAAAGCTTCAAGGGGCATTGGCAATGTTCTTTAATATCCATGCACGTTACATTTTTGAAAGAAGTTTTTATGAAGCAAGACAAACAAAAGTGTTAAGTCCAAAAGAAATTTCTGACTTAATGGTTAAAGCACAAAAAGAAGCCTTCGCAGATAGTTTGGCTAACTGGCATCCCCATTTTTGGGCCGCTAAGTTACACTTCTACATTGATGATGTGCCATTTTACAACTTCCCATATACTTTTGGTTATCTCTTTAGCCAAGGGATTTACGCGCAAGCTAAAAAAGTTGGTGGCAGTTTTGAAGATCAATATATCGCCCTTTTACGTGATACAGGCGCCATGACAACCGAAGAATTGGCACAAAAACATCTTGGTGTTGATCTTACAAAAGCTGATTTTTGGCAAGCTGGAATCGATACGATTTTAGAAGACGTTAAGGAATTCATGGAATTAACTGAAGAATATGTAAAATAATTAAGAAGCAATGTCATTTGGCATTGCTTTTTCTTTTTCTTTAACTTTTTGGGAAAATAACTGGAATAGATATTTTTCATGCGATATAAAGCGTTAATAACAGTGTATAGAAACGTTTAGGTGGAGTTGGATAAAAAAGACTAGTAAGGAGAAAAAGAAGGTAAATAAACCTGTTTTTTGAAAATAAACCATATGTATGATACCCTATTAATAGAATATATGTAAAGGAAGTGTTTTAGAGGTAGAGTTATAACTACCCGTTATGCAGAATTACAAATTTGCACCATTTTCAGATGTGCACACCAAAGTTTATTTATCAATAATTTTAGGCCAAATTGCTTGCGGATATGCTCTTGGAATTTCTGGTCCAGCACTCACAACTGCTGCAGATGTGATTAATATTTCTGATGTTTGGATGGGATTAATTGGAGCTGGAAGTCTAATTGGCCTTGCAGGATCAGCAATTGTCGGACGCTTGGGCGATAAAGTCGGGCGGGCCGGGTTATTGATGATTAATATGTACATCTTTACCATATTATCACTTTTACAATTAACAACGAATAATCTTAGTTTATTATTTGTTTTGAGAATTTTGATTGGCTTAATGATGGCAGTTGATTATACTGTTGGGAATGCCTTACTAGTTGAATGGCTTCCTGCCGGAGAAGATAGTAAACGCCAGAGTCATTTATTATTTTATTGGACAATTGGTTTTATTTTAGCCAACGTTTTAGGAAGTTTGATGAATAATTTTCCTTCATTATGGCAATGGACATTTGCAAGTTCAGCTGGGATTGGATTAATCACTGCAATTTTTAGAACAGTGGTAAAACTTCCTAAATCGCCTACTTGGTTAGCAAGTCAAGGAAAAGTAAAAGCGGCTGAAAGAACAATTAAACGCAATTTAGGTTTTAAGTGGTCATTACCCAAGAAATTTAAGTTACCCGCTAAAAAAGAGGGAACTGTTTCATGGACAGATTTATTTTCTAAACAATATTTGAGAAAGACATTAGTCGGGAGTATTTTTTATACTTGTCAATCATTTACATTTTTTGGAATTAGTACATTCTTGCCTCTTTTAATTGAAGGGATGGGAATTAAAAATCCAGATGTATCAACGTATCTTTATGATACAGCAATGCTTGCAGGAGTGTTATTAGGAACATTTTTCTTTAACAAAGTTTCAAGAAGATTTTTCTTAGTTTCAGGATTTAGCGTTGCAGCAATTACATTAATTAGTTTAGTAATTCTAGCACACATTGCTATTCCGCTTAAATTAACAATCTTCATGATCTTTGCAATTGGCTTATCGGCACATTTAGTCTTGGATTACACGTATACTTCAGAATTGTTCGATGTTAAAATTCGCGCAACCGGAGTCGGAACATGTATTACTGCTAGTCGCTTTGGGGCGGCTGCCGGAACATTTTTATTACCAATTCTTGCAAATATTGGTGGGGCTAGATTAACAATGATGGTGTGCGCTATTCCGATGATAATCGGAGCACTCGTTTGTTTATTCTTTGCACCGGAAACAGGAATTGTTGATAAAGAAGCAACTAATGGGAGATAAACGAGCAAATTATAATATTTAAGTTTGTTTTGCTAAAAATATATTTAAAACGTCATAAAAACATTGGAATTTCCATGTTTTTATGACGTTTTTATTATGAAAATCACTTACCACTTACTTTCAAAAAATGACCGCTTACGCTTCAGATAGTTACTAATGCAGCTAAATAAGCTAAAATAAAAACATGAAAGGAGGGATTAAAAAATGAAAATCAAATTGGAATTTGATGATGAAATTTCAGAAGATGAAGTGATCATCAAAGCTAATCAAGATAGTTCCCAACTTCAAAACCTATATTCAATGCTACAAGCTGAAGTAACAAAACAAGCTCAGCAAGCGCAAATAGAATTTCGCAAAGAAAATCGGCGTTGTGTTGTGGATGTCAAAGATGTTTTATTTTTTGAGACCTCTGAAAATAAGGTGTTTGCGCATACGCAAAATGACTTTTATCAAGTTAATGCGAAGTTGTATCAATTAGAAGAGTGGCTTGGGGATGATTTTTTACGGATTTCTAAGTCAGGAATTGTAAATGTCCCGCAGGTTATGGCTTTTTCTAAATCGGTCTTGGGCAATCGAATCGAATTTTTTGATAGCCAAAAAGAACTATACGCTTCAAGGCGGTATGCCAAGAAATTAAATGATAAGTTGAATGGAGGAAAATAATTATGAAAGTAAAAAATGTTATTGGTGGACTTTTGTTAATTGGATTAGCTGTTTTGTTAGTGATTGGAGATTCGAGTTGGTTGGGATGGATTCACAACATTGATTTCTTCACTGTATTTTGGGCAGTGCTTTTTGTTTACGCAGTGGTCAAGCGTTCTTTTTGGACGGCAGTAGTATTTTTTGCGATTGTGGCGACCGATTTAAATGATAGTTTTCATATTTTGACAGTTAATAATCTTACGCTTGTGATTGCGATTTTCCTTATCGCTGCAGGAATTGCAATGATTTTCAATGTTCAAGGAAAAAATGATTCAGGGATTCGTGAAAAATATGATGTTGACGCAAGTGACGTTGATATTTTCAACATTTTTGGGACCACAACGCGTTATCTTCACACTAAAGACATTGATATGATGAGTCTTTTTGGGACAACTAAACTTTACGTTAACATCAATGATGACCTTACAACCGATTATGTGGATGTCGATATGTTGAATGCTTTTGGCACGACAATCTTATATATCCCTCAAAGCTGGAATATTGACGGCGACGGGGTTGTGTCACTTTTTGGCTCCGATAATGTTTATGGTACCAAAAATCAAACTGACGCTCCAAGCATTCGCGTACAAGGCCTCAATCTCTTTGGCTCCGTTAAAATCAAACGTATCTAAAACAACAAGACGCAAAGTATTTACTTGCGTCTTTTTTAATTTCTAAAAAAATTGTTATAATAGTAAGGATTAGAAATTTTCGAGGTAAGTAGATGCAAAAAACAAAAATAAATCAAACCCCAAGAACTAAGAGTTTTCGCGGGTTAGGAACCAATATTCATCTTACAATTTATGGTATTAGCGATGATTATATTTTAGATAAATCTAATGAATTAATTCAAAAATTTGAAGATCAACTCACAGTTAACCGCACGCAATCTGAAGTGATGGCCATTAATTATGCGGCGGGGAAAAAGGCTGTGAGTGTCAGCGAAGCTACTTACAAATTAATCAAAAAAGCTATTGAAGTCAGCCAACAAAACTTGGGCTTTAACGCTTTGATTGGCCCGTTGGTTAAATTGTGGCGGATAGGCTTTAGTGATGCCCATTTGCCAAAAGATGCTGAAATCAAAGACCGCCTGCAAAAAATTGATCCGAAAAAAGTTCAACTCGATGATGAAAATTTTGCGGTGTTCTTATTAGAAGAAGGTATGGAGCTTGATTTAGGTGGGATTGCCAAGGGATATATTGCTGATAGAATCAAGAATTTGTGGCAAGCCTATGATGTAACTTCTGGAATCATCAACTTGGGCGGTAATCTTTTGTTGGTAGGAGAACAACCAGTCAATGATGATCATTTATGGCGCGTAGGGGTGCAAAATCCCCATGATGTTAGAGACAAAGCGATTGGGATGGTAATGGTGCCAGAATGTTCGGTTGTTACCAGCGGTATTTATGAACGCCATTTTGAAATTGACGGCCAAGATTATCATCATATTTTAGACTCAAAAACCGGTTATCCCAGACAAAATAATCTCAGTAGCGTGACAGTGTTTACGAAAAAATCAATTGACGGTGAAATTCAAACGACGAATTTATTTTTTGCGGGCCAACCGCTAAAAGATTGGGGCAAGGATAACCCTGATTTTTTAGGTGCGGTCTTTGTGACGAAGGACAATGAAATCTATTTGAGTAAATTTAAATCCAAAGATTTCTATGTTTTATCTGATGATTATCACCTTAAAAATCTAGATTAGAAAGGAAGAAAAAATTTGTTATATAAAAGTTGGAAGCGCCAATTTTGGATCGACCAGTTGATTAAGCTCCCTTTGAAATTTGTCGGGATGCTGCTGTTATATTCAATCACTCAAACAATTATTTTTGAAAGTGCTAGTATTTTTACGCAGAAAAAATACGTTTTAATGCATCACAATATCTCTGCTTTAACGATGGTGTTGGTGCTGGGAATTTTGATTATCATGTGGTTATTTGGGACGTTTATTGTTCCGGCAGTTTGGCGCGTTTTAGAAAATCATAGTCGCCCCTTTTTCAAAGCGGTTGTCTGGGAAATCAAAATCATCCCTAAACGCTGGCAATTCTTTTTGAAAAAATGGAAGCAGTTATTGCAAAATCCCACTTTTTTAAGAACCTTATTTTTAACGTGGTTTGTGATGTTGATGTGCATGGGAATCTTAATGAATGTAACCCAACAAAATTCAACCGCCAATCAAGATGAATTGGATGCGATTTTAAAAGGAGCGCTCGGACAAAAAATAGCCCTTAACATCATCGCAATTGTGGTTGCACCAATATTTGAGGAAACCATTTTCCGACATTTAGTTGTCCAAAGTTTATTCAAATATGAAGGATACTTGCCAGATAGTTTATTGGACGCAATTGCCTTAATCGTGTCAGCTTGCAGTTTCGGTTTATTCCATCAACCCGCAAACTTCGTTGAATTCTTCTTGTATTCAATGATGGGAGCGTTCATGTTTTGGATGTATCGCCGCTATGGCTAGAAGGATCGGTATCACTACACATGTTAAACAATACCGTGGCTTCGGTGGGATCGTTGTTTGCGCTGGGATTAATGATATAAAACAAAAAAGATAGTAGCTCAGTAAAAAGAGCTACTATTTTTTTAGAATAAGAAAATTTTAGTTTTTGTTTTTATAGTAAAATAGAATGAAACGAAAGTAGTAGACTCAAGCACATTCTTATAAGACATAGAGGAAATTATTATTAATGTATAAATTAAAAGAAATAAAAAATTATCAAGTAACACGTGATTTAATTTTTGAAAGCGAAAACACAGGGATTACGTATACTGTTTTTGATGATGCTGATATTACTGGAACAAATCAGTTTTCGTTTGTAAGAAAAGGAAAAAAATATCATTGTAAATTTAAGATATTTGGAGAAATCAATCAAAACGGAGAAAAGTTCACTGTTGAAGGAAAAAGAGAGAACATTGGACATATGAAAGTTAATAAATTAAGAAATAAAGATGGAGATGAATTTTATTTTCATTTAAGTGAGGATTATAATTCTAAAACAGTAAAAATAGATGTAAGAAGATTAGATTTGATAGCTGTTAATGATGTAATTCACGATAGAAGTATAGAAGCATTTGTAGAAGAGGGATAACTAATGAACTTGGAAAATAAGGATAGATAAGGATGAACGACTATATTTTGAGTTAACAGATGAAGAAATGACTCAAATCGATCAATTAAATAAAAATGTCCGTTATTATAATGCAACTTTAGAACAACAAGAAGCCCAATTTAGTGCGTGGAAACCGGCTGATTAATCGGAAGAGTTAAACAGTTTCATCATGAAACTGTTTTTTTGTACCATTAAACATATATATAATGAATAATAGATAATCCATAAAATATATATATATAACACAAA
>NZ_BAML01000050.1 GCF_000615845.1 Ligilactobacillus hayakitensis DSM 18933 = JCM 14209 | reverse complement strand
GAAAATATAAATTTAAAATTTTTAAAATTTATAGTGGAAATAATAAATGTGTATCAGTTATAGCAGAAGGATAAAAAAATAAAGACTAAGCTTACTGTAGATTATAAAATATATAACAAAATCTATTGCTATATATTTTATTTTTTGATATAGTTTATTGTGTAATTTTAGGAAAAGGGGAAGATATAATATGGATAAAAAGAAAATTACATTAGCTGCAGCAGCAGCGCTTGCAACAACTGGTGTTTTAGCAAACGAAGCAAACGCTGATAATGTTGAAACAACACCAGCACAAGTTCAACCAGAAGCACAATCAACTACACAAGCTAGTGTTGATGCTGCTAAGGCAAACTTGGATTCAGCAGCTGAAAATGTTGCCCAAACACAAAAGGATGTTGATCAAGCAAAGGCTAACTTAGATTCAGCACAACAAAGCAAAAACATGACACAAGATGAAAAAGATGAAGCTTTACAACAAGCAAAATCAGATTTGGCAAGTCAAAAAGAAGTAACTGCTAAGAATCAAACTGCAGAAAAAGCAGCTCAAGATGAGTTAACTAAAGCTCAATCTGAACAAGAAAAAGCTTCAGCAACCTTAAACAATGCACAACAAGAAAAAACAGTTCCAAGTCTAGGTTTTACTAAACAACAACGTGCAGCCGCACAAAAATTTGTTAGTGAATATACTAAGCGAATGAAGAAAGTCGATAATCGTGGAAAAATCCTAGAAGACTTGGTAGATGATGTTAAAGATGACTATTTTGCTTCAGATGATCTAAAGCAAAGCTACAAAGATTTAGTTAATGTTTTAACAAATTCTGGAAATAATCCATCATGGAAAGATACAAATAAAGCTGATTTAAATACAACAGTTGACTTAGATAACTTAACTCGAGAACAAGTAGTTGATTTATCATTATTTACTGCTCAACTATATAATCAAATGCTTAAAGATTTAGGTGTTGATGGCATGGTAAGTAAATATGAAGTTACTGAAGGTGGCGTTGATATGGTTCGCACTTCAGCAAATGATAGTAGAGGACTTCTTACATCAACTGCAACTAATTTAAATCACCAAGATTTAGACTATGGATTATATACGGGATTTAATCAATTAAAAGTTTTAGTAGACAAAAAGCATTCTAAAGCAACAATGGCAGACATGAAAGAAGCAATGGTTAAGCAACTTGTTTCAGTTATGTTTGAGGCACCAGCTACTGCAGAAGCGTGGACGTTGGGCTCTGTACTTACAAAAGCTCTTAATCTTGATTCAGTTACACCTAATGGTTTTTCAAACGAATATTTAAGTTCAGATACTATTGCTCTTAGAGATGGCAAAAAGTTCTTAGCTTTAACACTTACTTATCCAGATCGTGATCTTGGAGATGAAGCAATCAAAAATAAAATGAATGTAGTCATCAACAACCCATACAAGTTAGGAAGCACCACTCTAACAGACGGTTTAGCAAAACAAGTTGAAAAAGCTAACAAGCAAGTTGAAGAAGCCAAATCTCAATTAAATGCTGCTAAAGAAGCTGTTAAGCAATCACAAGCAAAGGAAGCTAAGGCACAACAAACAATCGCAGCCTTAGAAAACCAAAATCCTAAGAGTGTTGAAGAAGCACAAAAGGCATACGATGAAGCTGTAGCTAAGAATGAAGAAGCTAAGGCAAATCAAGCTCAAGCACAAAAAGCATACGATGATGCACTTGCTGCATTAAACTCACAAACAAAATCAGATGAAGTAGCAGCAGTTGTTAAAGGCGACTCAAACAAGTTAGTCTTATCAACACCAAAAACAACTGATAACAAAGAAGTTAGCTCAAGTGTAGTAGTAACACCAGTAGTTAAGCACGAAACTTCTAAAGCGACTGTTGTAAATAACAACAATCAATTAGTCAAGAAAGCTACTTTACCACAAACAGGTGAAGCACAAAGTAGTGCAACAATGGCAGGGGTAGTTCTTACCGCATTTAGCGCAATGCTTGGTTTTGGTTTATCTCGTAAAGAAAAATAGTAATTAAGTAGATCGAGAGTTTTCTCGGTCTATTTTTTGTTTTTAAAAATAACGAATTTAGATATAGGACAAATATTTTGATTTATCCTATACCTAAAATAGAAAAATTTGAAAATAAAAAAACAAACCGATAACTTTTGAGGTTATCGGGATGGTAAAAGTTAGCATTTAATGCTTTTTATGATAAAAAATATATTGAAATAATAGATATAAAGATGAATTAAGAAGGAATTAGCTTGCTTGCACGCTCTATTAAAATATAACTATTGCAAACTATACAACAGTCCAATCGTAAGTAGAAACCAGATGACTTTTTGTCGTCTGGTTTTTTGTTGGAGTTAATTTATACTATTGACTATAAGTTATAAATTCGGGAACGCTTGTAATATAATTATATCCATATTTGGTACACTAACTTCTTATCTATATTTTGGTGGATTTTAAGTTGACATCTACAAAGTTTAATGTTAGGATACATTCAAAAATATATTTGAATGAGGTGTTTTATGATTCAAAATGTTGTTACTTCAATAATCCTGTATTCTGGGACAGCTGTAGACTTACTTATTATCCTAATGTTATTTTTTGCCAAAAGAAAAAGCAGAAAAGACATCATTAACATCTATTTAGGACAATTTCTAGGCTCTGTTAGTCTAATATTGCTAAGTTTGCTTTTTGCATTTGTCTTAAATTATATTCCTAGTAAAGAGATTTTAGGTTTACTCGGTTTGATTCCAATTTTCCTAGGCCTCAAAATTTTGCTTTTAGGAGATTCTGATGGAGAAGCTATTGCAAAAGATGGTTTGCGAAAAGACAATAAAAACCTGATCTTTCTAGTCGCTATGATTACTTTTGCAAGTTGTGGCGCTGACAATATTGGTGTCTTTGTCCCATATTTTACCACCTTAAATTTAGCGAATTTGATAGTGACTTTACTTACTTTTCTAGTCATGATTTATCTCTTGGTTTTTTCTGCCCAAAAATTGGCACAAGTCCCTTCTGTTGGAGAAACTTTGGAAAAATATAGCAGATGGTTTATTGCCGTTGTCTATTTAGGATTGGGGATGTATATCCTGATTGAAAACAACAGTTTTGACATGCTATGGGCTGTGTTAGGTTAGGAGAAAAAATTATGAAAAAAGATAGTATCTGTCAAGTGGATGTTATTAATCAACAAAATGTTACAACCGCAACGAACTACCTTAAAAAGGAAAAAGTCCAAAAATCACTTCGCATTTTATCAAAATTTACCGATAATAAACAGATAAATATCATCTTTTATTTCCTTGCCGTCGAAGAACTCTGTGTCTGCGATATAGCCTGTTTACTAAATCTCAGTATGGCATCTGCCTCCCACCATCTTCGTAAACTAGCCAATCAAAACATCTTGGACACTAGAAGAGAGGGGAAAATTATATATTATTTTATAAAAGATGAGGAAATCAGAGATTTTTTTAATCAACTAGGATAACAACTATTTTTACTATTTTTCCATGATTGTAGGGGGATTATATATGAAATTTTTGAAGAAAATTATTCACAAGAAATACCTACTCATATCAAAAATTTAAGAAAAAAAACACAATATTACACAAAGCGAACTAGGCAATGTAGGTCAAGTCAGTCAAGTTGAAAGTGGTAAGCGACCAATTACGAGTTCGATGTTAGTTTATTGGAACGGATTAATTGAGTTAGTTCTTGATTACGGTCAGAGGGCAAATGTTGTCTTTCACAAAGCACAAAATTTTAAGTTCTTGAAATATATTGAAATGGAAAAAATGTTAGGTTTAGCAAACTCATTTATGACAACACAAGAGTTCCAAGATGCAACTTTGCAGGGTTATGAAAGAGTGGGTAAAAATAAATTTAAATCAGACGAAGAATTATTTAGCTATATTGCTAGTAATTTTGATAAAATTCTCAAACTTATGGTTCTTAATGACAACAAATCTGTATCATTTAGCGAGGCAGTCACAAGTGTATTTGAAGAAAAATAATTGTAGATTATGAAAATCTTACTAAAGCGTTGGTATGATATATATCAACGCTTTTTTTCCAATAAAAATACCCAACAATCTTTTTTGGTTGTTGGGTGTTTTACTATCTAATTATTATCCATCCCACTATTTCATTTGAGAATTATCAGGATACTTCATTTCAGTCCAGCCACCAAAGCCTTCGTGAAGATCATAAATAGAATCATCGACTTTAATAGGGATTGGTTGAGGGCCTTTAGTTGAGTAAACATCAATTAAACCTTGTGTTAATTTCGCGTCTTTAGCTTGTTTAGCGGATAAAGTCGTGATAACTTCGTCGTCTTTTCCAGCGAGAATTTTTTCAGCGAATAAAGGATCAACGATGTTTTCACGTCCGACACCGACCATGTCGCCTCCGATGGCTAAAGCACCTTCAGCGGTCTTACGATCACGCACACTACCAGTTAAGAGAAGGGCAGTGTCGTTTTGTAACGCTGGTTTTAATAACTCAGCGAGTGACTTGTCTGAGTCATGGAAGTTTTCAGCGGAAACTTCGCGGTCAACTAACATTGGATCACCTGGTTTTGCGGCGTAGTTTGTCAATGAGAAGTGAACGTAATCAAGGTCATATTGGCTGGTGATGGCTTCAAGTAATTTGTATGAATCATGCCATGTATAACCGACATTTTGGCCGTGGATTTCTTCTGGAGAAATGCGGTAACCCACGATGAAATCAGCAGGAGCGTACTTCTTCACGGCGTCTGTGACTGATTTAACCACCGCTAATGGGAAGTTCATGCGCTTTTCTAAGCTACCACCCCAGTGATCTTCACGTCGGTTTGAGTATTGTGAGAAGAATTGTTGGATTAAGTAGTGGTTAGCACCATGAATTTCCACGCCATCAAATCCTGCTTCAACGGCGCGGCGAACAGCTTGACCAAAGTCGTCAATGATTTCTTTAACTTGTTCATCGCTTAATTCGTGAACCTTGTATGGTAAGAATGGATAGTCAATTGCGCTTGGAGCGTAAACTGGCTTATCTTCCATCGCACGCACGTTAGCTTCACGCCCAGTGTGTGCGATTTGTAAGATTGCCTTGTTGCCATCTTTTTTCAAAGCAGTTGCGATTTTTGTAAGTTGAGGGATGAACTTATCATCAAATACCGCTAATTGTTCACGTCCACGACGCCATGATTGCGCAGGGCCACCATTTTCTGAAACGTAGTGGTATTCAGTAATAATCATCCCACCAGCTTTAGAACGTGCAGCATAATAATTAATTGTGTCTTCTGTCGCAAACCCCATATCACCACTGTTAGTAAGCATTGGGGCTTGGAAGAAGCGGTTGTTGACAGTTGCGCCATGTTTAAATGTTAGTTTGTCAGATAATTGGGTCATAAAAATGTCCTCCTTTGATAACTTTTTCACAAACTATTATAACGCTTACTGTAATCGTTTACAATAAATGAAAATAGGAAATGAGTTAAAAAATCACTAAAAAAGTTCTAAAAAAACGCCCATCTGAAATGAGATGAGCGTTGCTGACTATTTTTCTAATAGCACTTTAGCATCATTTACAATGTTTTTAGGAGTAAGGTGATAACGATCGAGTAATTCTTTGCCAGAAACTTGATCAGTGTATTCGCGCAATGCACCGTAGTTTTTGACTAAAATATCATCTCTATCGCCTAAATATGACGCAACTTTTTGACCAAACCCGCCATCAACTGCATTGTCTTCAAGGGTAATAATGATCCTGTGACTCGCTGCAAGTTCATCGAGAGTCTTAGTATCTAAGATATTAGCGCTAACTGGGTTGACCACTGTTGCGCCTAATTCTTTAGCAGCAGGGACACCAACTTGGTGATACATGCTACCTAAAGCAAGAATGGCAATATCTTTACCCAATTTAACTTGATAAGCAGGTTTTGCATAATCGTCAAGCACTGGCCCGTCAACGGGAATTTGACGCGCCGGCTTTTTAATTGCGACAGGATTATCTTTTTGGTTAAGCGCCCATGTCAACATCGCTTTTTCTTCCGCTAACGTGGTTGGGGCGAGATAAATCCAGTTCGGTAAGTTACTAATCATAACTTGATCGAAATTCCCCAAGTGTGTTTTGGAACCACCATTGATTGAGGCCGACACGAACATTACGATTGGTAATTCGTTCGCTGCAACGTCATGTGATAATTGATCAAAAGCTCTTTGAAGGAAAGTTGAGTTTTGGAATACCACAGGAGTTACACCGTTCTTTACGGCACCGGCAGCAAATGAAATTGATTCTTGTTCTGCAATGCCCACATCAACGTAGTTATCTGGATAATTTTGCTTGATATCACTCAAACCAAATGCTCCAGGGATAGCAGCGTTGATTGCAAGAACTTTTTGGCCTTGGTCAATTGCATCTTTAATCACGTCTAAAGCAACTGAATTAGCAGTTGGTCCGGCTGGGGCTTCAAACTTAGGAGAATCATCTTCTAAGTTAAATGGAGCTACCCAGTGGTGAGTTCCAGGTGATTGCAATGCTGGTTCGTACCCTTTACCCTTAAGTGTATTAACGTGTAATAAGATGGGGTGATCCACATCTTTGACAGCTTCAAAGGCTTTGATCATTGAAGCAATGTCATTACCTTTAGCTTCATAACGATAGTCAAATCCCATCGCTTTGAATGGATTGTTTTGGGCTTGACCGTTTGATGCACGTAAGTCAGCAAGAAGTTTAACCATCCCGCCGACGTTTTCATCAATTGACCATTGGTTATCGTTTAAGACAACCACGAGGTTATGTTTTTCGATGGCAGCGTTGTTTAAACCTTCAAAAGCAACGCCCCCAGTCATAGAACCATCCCCAATTAAAGCCATAATATTTTCATTACCTCCGCGTAAATCACGGGCCTTAGCCATCCCTGTAGCAAGTGCGATTGATGCTGAAGTATGACCTAAAGCGAAGTAGTCATAAGGACTTTCTTCTGGATTAGTATAAGGAGTAACATCTTCATACTTGTCAGGATCAAGCCAAGCAAAAGCACGCCCAGTCAACATTTTATGTGGATATGTTTGGTGGGAGATGTCCCAGATAATCTTGTCTTCGGGGGCGTCGAACACATAATGATAAGCAATTGTAAGTTCGACAATGCCAAGATCAGGACTGAGGTGTCCACCAATTTTAGCGTCTTTTTCTAAAATCAAAGTTCTGATTTCGCTGGCTAGCTGCGTAAGTTCATCGATTGAAAGTTTCTTTAAATCTTTGGGAGATTGAATCTGATTTAAAAGAAATTCAGGATGCATATTCATGTTCATTTCCTGCTATATAAAATGTAGAACAATATAGAATATCGCGTATGCTAGTCTATATTATTAGAAAGAATATAGACTTCCTTTCTTAATTTTATTTACTACCGTCAACATTAATGTTCCCATATCCTAACTAGAGGGTAATGACATTGATTAACTCTTGTAGCTTTAAAGGGTGTAGCCCACCCTAAAATATCTTCTTATGCTAAGGTTAGGAGATTTTTTACTGCATTCATATCTCTATCCATAATCGCACCACAGTCATAACACACGTATTCATTATGTTTAGTGCCATGTTTTTCATTTCCATACAATGTAA
>NZ_BAML01000051.1 GCF_000615845.1 Ligilactobacillus hayakitensis DSM 18933 = JCM 14209 | reverse complement strand
TATATATTGATAGATATTTGAACAACGATCCAGCTGTTAGTTGAATTATATCTCTTTTTAATCTAACTTTCCATTAAACTCCTCTTTAATAGAAAGTTTTATATTATGATATAACCAATACCCTTTATCAATTTTAAGTAAAAAAACCACCAACTAGATTCAAACCCATTAAAAATCTAGTTGGTGGTTTTTAATTAAAATCTTCGCTTATTTATTTTTTCTAAGATCATCTGCTTAATGGATTGTGACAAGAGATAATTTTGTTTGATTGATAATTCATTGGTGCGTTGCAATTTAACTTGCCAACTGTTAATCATTGACATCATTATTTCAAAGGATTTTGCAGACTTCATAAAATTCTCATCGATGGTTTTAGTTTTTAGATTCCCAAAATCATCAAATTCATACGCGGCTAACATATGCTGCCGAATTGGTGTAATCAATTTACTATCAATATATTTTAGTTGCCCAACCATATCATGATTATTAACGAATCCAAGAGTTACTGGATCATAAATATCGATATAATTAAAGATCCGGCTTCTTAATCGTTTAATTCGCTTTTTTTGCTGTCTATTTAAGAGCAAATAAATATTTGGTCCTTCGTATAAATAAATATTTCCGAAACGCCCAATATGTTTGCTGTTCGCTAAGGCATATTGGGCGTTAATTGAGCCTAAAGAGTGTCCATAAATATAAATTTTCGCTCCAGGATAGCGTTTAATTATTAATTTTAAGGATTTACTTGCAGTCTTTAATTGACTTGGAATAATCCCATTTCTTAATAACATTGCCTTTAAAATAGGCAAATTAGTCGCTAACCATTCATCGGTAAACGTCTTTTTGCTTAAATAGCGTAATCCGGTTGAACCTTTAAATAATAAGGTTAGTTCATGCACTTTTTTAGGATTATCAACGATTACATAACATTGAAATCCATCTTCAGTGTAAATATGCTCTTGGACATATCCAATTGTAAACTGATCAACTTGGATTTTTTCACCAATTTCGAGATTATTATATTCCATTAAAGTTAAAGTAACTCTTTGTTTATCACTTAAAACATCATTTATCATAACTTTTTCTCTTTACTAAATTTTATAATTATTAGGATTAGCATCTAAAGGTTCATATTCATCCATTTGGCTATCGCGATAATCCCACCATTCATTTTCATAGCCGACAAATCCCGCTTCTAGCATTGCATCATTAAGAATATTATAGTATTTTTCTTGTTCAGCAGTCCGTTTATAATCCCTTGCTGCAGCATTTGTAAAGTCATCAAATGGCGTTTGCATTGGCATGTCATTTCCATCCATATCAGTTAAAGTTAAATCAAAAGTAACGCCCTTTTGGTGACTGAAATTCGGATTTGGTTTGGCCACAAACTTTGGATCGGGATAGACTTCAAACAAACGTTCTTGCGCACTTACCGGACGATATGCGTCCCATACCCGTAAACGATAGCCTTGCTTTTTAACAATTGCACTTGCTTGCGCCAATTTCTGGGCTGTCCCAGTTCTGGCAATTGCAGTGGTAAAATCATAAACCACAACTCCAGTAAAATTATCTGTCGTCGCATATTTTAAATCGACAATTATGTCTGGATCTAATGCTTGAATATTTGTAAAACCTGTTAATTCTTTGTCCATTTTATACCTCTTTAAATTTCTAAATTAGGAATTGTTTGAATAAAGTTACGAATCTCATCGCGTACTTGGCGAAAAACGGCTAGCTGTTCTTCTTTAGTGCCCGTTGCTTGAGCTGGATCTGTAAATGGAACATGTAATTTTTTTACTGTTGACGGTGTTACTGGACAACGATCCTTAGCATCTCCGCACAAAGTAATTACCAAATCAGCACTATTAAGATAGTTTGGATCAATTAACTTCGATTGTTGATTTGATATATCTATATTATCCTCATTCATTACTTTAACTGCATTGGGATTTAACCCATGCGTTTCTACTCCGGCACTTTGTACTTCATATAAGGAAGTATCTAGAAACTTTTTAGCATATCCTTCAGCCATTTGACTACGACAAGAATTTCCAGTACATAAAAAATATATTCGTTTCATGATTAATTTCTCACTTTCATTCAATATAAGAAAAAAGTCTAGAATCGCTGTTCTAGACTTAATTATTTAAAATGTCCTTGTCACATTTCCGTTTGCATCCACACTGTACATACCAGCCATTGGAGCAACATCAGGATCAGCCCCATTGGCTTTAGCATGTGGGCCATCGTGGTTTTCGCGTACAGTTACAGTATAACTACCGTCACTATTTTTATCATCTACACTCACTGAAAAATCACTGCGATCATAATTTGATGGATAATTGTTTAAGCTTGTAGCTTCAAATTGATTCCAAACAAGAGAAGCAGCATCTGATTTAGATACATTTACTGATTTTTTAGAAGATGAAGATGAATTTGAATCATCACTATTTACATCAGTTGATTCAGTTGATTCATTTGATGTGGCTGAATCTTGACTACTCTTTTTGTCTTTATCTTCAGTATCTTTGCTATCTTCATCTGAAGCTTTCTTTTCTTTTACTTTCTTATCATTAGCTTCTGCCTTAATCTTAGCTTTTGATAATTGTGATGATGTACTTGATTGACTTGATGAGTTTTCTTGACTTGCGTTATTTTGGCAAGCAGCTAATGTAAATGTAGCCAATAGTAACATACTTAATGTTGATAATTTTTTCATATGAATTCTCCCCTTACTCTAATTTAGTTTTGTTTCAACAATCCGCCAACGAAATAAGATTTCCCCTGTATCCCCATCTTTGGCAATTGCTGAATCTTCTTTGATAATAGTAGAAATATTAAACTCCGCTTCAAGTTTATCAATATCTTCTTGCATAACCATTTTTGCTTGAGGAAACTTGGCATATACCCCTAATTGATTGGTTACTTGGGTTTCATTACCACGATATAAAATATAAACTTTTTGCATTATTTCCACCTCGATTATTTATTGTTTTGTTGTTCTATCATTTTATTAATAACCGGAACGTTACCTAATTCTGTAATCTCATCTTTATTTAAAACTACCAAATTTGTATTTGAATTCGCAAGTTCTTTAAAAACATTTAAGCTTTGATCACGGAAATAATTACTGTCAACAGAATTCAAAGCTTCTTGAATCTTCATGATTCGATAATATTCTGCATCTGCTTGGGTCTTAGTTGCTTGTGCCTTGGCTTGAGCAGTTTCAATCAATGCTTTGTTATTGGCATCGGTTGTTAATTGAATATTACGTGCTGAACCTTCTGCTTGAGCAATTGTTGCGATTCGTTCGCGGTCAGCTGTTAATTGCTTATCCATCGCTCTTTGAATTTCCGTCGATGGTGTAAGTTCATCAATGTTAACACGATCAACATTGATACCATAAATATTAGTTAAATCACCAATTGCACTTGCTAATTCTGCGTTGATTTTTGATGTTGAACCTAAAGCTTCATTTAAATCCATCCGTCCAATGATATCACGTAGATGACCACGAACTAATTGGGCCATTGATTCAACTGAATCAGTATTTTCGTAAGTGAATTTTTGTGAATCTGTCACGTGATAGTTTAAAGTTACACTGGCTTCGATATCAGCATTATCCTTTGTGATTACTGAATATTGCGCTAATTTTAAGGGATGCATCGCAAGATTAACAGTTTCAATGCGTTGGATAATAGGAATATAAAAATGTAATCCAGCATCTACCGTACGTGTATATTTTCCAAGTGTTTCGACTAATCCTTGACAATTTTGTTTAACGATTCTAATACCTAACATATACTTTTCTCCTATACTCAAGTTAATGGACGTAATGTCAAAATGTTTCCATTTGCCTCAATCACAATATACTTTTGTACATTTTCCTTTTTATGATTACCTTCAATCAAATAGCGATAATAAATGCCATTGACATAAACAAGGCCATTTTCTTCATCAATTGAACTAAGATCAATTTCTTGTCCAAGAAAGGTTCGAACTTCTAAAGAACCAGACTCATCTTTATGAAGGGCATCTCTAACAATATCACGCAATTGGGCACTGATACTCTTATGATTTTCAGCAGCTTTTTGTTCTAATTCTTCTTTTAGTGAAGTTGGTAATCTGAACAAAAAAGAGCTCATTTCATCTTCAACAGCCATTGTCTTCACCTTCTTTTGCAATCATTATATCATATTGTCTTAAAATATATATCACGTTTTCAACTTAAATATCTTAAATTATTTTAAAGCGCTCATAGGATACACGGTGTAGTCTGCACGATAGACAATCAAACGATGCCCGTCAATAACAAACCTAGTCGTATTTTTCATTTCTGCTTGATGAATTGACACGTTATTACCAGTAAAAACAGTGATTGGTTTGCCGGTTTGACTTCGAATCGCAACTAATTTTGATTGACTATTCCAGTTGTTCTTGAAATTTTGATACATTTGATTCAATACTGGAATTGACGAATCGTTATTATCGACCTTATATTTTTTAGCATACGCATCACTATAATTTTTGAGTCCTTCGTATGCAATCAATGTTGATCCTACATGGGTAATTCGGTGATTACCGTAATCAATGTCAATTACGCTTGATTTTTCATTTCCATTAGAATCAATTTTAGACATTTCTTCGTCGGTGTGAATTCGCGCGGATTTTGTTTTGATTTGGTCAATTTTTTGACCATCATTATCATAAGTTGAAATTGTTAATGGTAACCCTTTAAAATTTGATTTCAATTCCAATTTTTCATTTTCGAAATATCCAAAGATTGATGCCGAACTACTAGTCGTGACTAACGGCAGCGTCATTGTGGTTGCTAATGCTGTAATTAAGATTTTCTTTTTCACATTTTTAAACATTTAGGAGCACTCCTTAAAAGATATTTAAGACTAAATTATATCCTTATTTCTATCTTTATTATATCATTTTTCATAACTGTTGTGTATCCGGTTTCAAAAGAATGAGAAAAACTTACAAAAAGTTAGTAAAAATCCTTGAAATTGATAGCACTTACAGTGTAGAATACAAAGTGTAAGAAACAATAACACTAAAACGGAGGTATTTATTATGGAATTATTCGTAACTGATACTGCAAAAGAAAAATTACAAAAGTATATTGATGACCCTAAAGCACAATTAATCTTAGATTTTGATGATGGGGTTGGCCCCCTTTCATTAGAAGGATCATGTACTTTAAACAATAACTTCCGTGTTGTCGTAGTAGATCCTAAAGATGACAGCTACAAAAAAGACTATGAAAAATCCATGCCTTCAAACATCGGACCCTTTTTATATAAAGGATACTCAGAAATGTATATGGATAAAAAATTAAAACTCGACGTAAATCCTGCAACAACAATGATTAAACTTGTAGGTGCTAACTCTGGGGAACTAACAGGAGCTGTTCCCGTAGTTGATTTAAGAGATTAAAGGGGTTTTCACTAATGGAAAAATTTAAAAATGTGATTATCGGATTTGGTAAAGGTGGTAAGACACTGGCTAAAAAGTTATCTTCAATGGGAGAATCTGTTTTAGTCATTGAAAAATCAAAGAAAATGTATGGTGGTACATGCATTAATATTGCTTGCTTACCTTCTAAAAACTTAATTTTAAATGCCGAACGCGGCGTTGAATTTACTGAAGCAATCAATACTAAGAATGAATTAACTTCATTTTTACGCAATAAGAATTATCACATGGTAGCCGATGAAGCAACTGCTCAGGTTTTGGATGGTAATGCAAAGTTTATTTCTAATGATGTAATTGAAATTACACTTGAAAATGGTGAAAAAGTTCAAGTTACCGGTGAACGTATCTTCATTAATACTGGGGCTACTCCAGTTATTCCAAATATTGAAGGTATCAAAGAAAGTCAAAACATCCTCGATTCAACTGCTGCAATGGATCTTGCTAACTTACCAAAAGATTTAGCAATTATCGGTGGAGGCTACATTGGCTTAGAATTTTCTGAAATGTTTAGAAAATACGGTTCAAACGTCACTGTTTTAGATATCAACACAACATTCTTACCTCGTGAAGATGACGATGTAGCGCAAATGATTTTTTCTGACCTTAAAGATGAAGGAATTACCTTTGAACTTGGGGCTCAAGTTCAAAAGATTACTGATGTGGATGGTAAATCAGTGATTATCTTTGAACAAGATGGACGCACCAAAGAAGTTAAAGTTGATAAAATCTTGGTTGCTTCAGGTCGTAAGCCTGCAACAACGAACTTAGGGCTTGAAAATACTGATATTAAAGTTGATGACCGCGGTGCTGTTGTCATTGACGACCAACTTAAAACAAGTGTTGATAATGTTTGGGCCATCGGGGATGTTAAAGGTGGATTACAATTCACATATATTTCATTGGATGACTTTAGAATTATTATGAACCAATTATACGGTGATAATTCTCGTCGTGTTAGCGACCGTACAATTGTCCCTTACTCAGTTTTCATCAATCCCCCATTATCAAATGTTGGTTTAAATGAAAAACAAGCTAAAGCACAAGGAAAATCATACAAACTTTACAAGCAGTTAGTCGCTGCTGTTCCAAAGGCACGCGTTATCGGTGATACTCGTGGAATTTATAAAGTATTAGTTGATGAAACTACAAATGAAATTCTTGGCGCAACAATTTATGGCGAAGAATCACATGAAGTAATTAACCTAATTACTTTAGCGATGAAAGCTAAGCTTCCTTATACAATGTTACGTGATCAAATTTATACTCACCCTACAATGGCGGAAGCTTTAAATGACGTTTTAAAATAATCCCTGAATTTACGGCTGGAAAATTTATTTTTCCGGCCGTTTTTTTATTTATAATTTTATAGTTGCATGTTTATGTTATGGTGAGTCCAAAAAAAGAGACTTTTCAAAAATTAAGAAAAGTCTCTAAAAATATTTATTTTTTCTTGCGCTTAGATTCGAGGTTAATTCCCATCGTCAATCCTAAACAGATTACAAATATTCCCATAATTTCACTTACAACTGCAGAACTATCATCCCTGTTTGTGGAAGCATCCTATTTTCTTCATGAATTGCGTGAATTTTGTGGAAGCTAATTTCTGGTTTTGTTTCTTCTTTACTTGAAGTTTCAGCAAAAGTATCTAGTACTTTAATTTCTGTATCACCTGTATTTTGTGTGACTGGATCGACCGTAATCACATTAATAGGTTCAGGCTTCACAGATTCTGCTTTACTTGGATTAGATTCCTCAATAGAGTTTGGAACCTTAACTTCTGTATCAAATGTATTTGTTGTAACCGGATTGTTTGGAACCACGTTTGTAGGTTTACCAGGTGTTACCTTATTTGGTTGTGCATTTACATTAGCATCTGCTTCTACCTTATTTGGTCCTGGTTTCACATTAGCGTCTGCTTCTACCTTATTTGGTCCTGGTTTTACGTTAGCATCTGGTGTTACCTTATTTGGTCCTGGTTTTACATTAGCGTCTGCTCCTACCTTATTTGGTTCTGGTTTTACGTTAGCGTCTGTTTCTACCTTATTTGGTTCTGGTTTTACGTTAGCGTCTGTTTCTACCTTATTT
>NZ_BAML01000052.1 GCF_000615845.1 Ligilactobacillus hayakitensis DSM 18933 = JCM 14209 | reverse complement strand
GAGCGATAGCGTTAGGCAAGGATTTCTTAACTCTATTTAAAGTATCTTCAGTAGATTCCAAACATCTTTGAACAGTGTTACTGGAAACAGAGTATTCAAAAGCAGTATCTTTCATAGATGTGGTCCGTTTGAAGTTAACAACGATTTGTTGTTTAACATAATTTGAAATAGAACAGTGTTCTTCAACCCCTAAAATAGGAAATACACGAGTTGAATGACAATTTTTACAGATGAATTTTTGTTTACGGATCCCCATATATAAAGGTTTAGCAGCCATTTTAGGACAAAGAATTAAAACCTGAGGAGTTTTACCGTTTTTAATCATATTGAACCCACAATTAGGACAGCGTTTAGGAGAATTAAAATTTTGAACACAGTTCAAAACTGTAAAATCAACGAATTCGGAGAATTTATCTTTTGATTTATCCAAAACAATATGATTATCTTTAATTCCTGTTATATATTTGATATTATTAGACATAGAGAAGTCGATCCTTTCTTAGAGAAACCGGGGTTCAGTCGACTTCTCTTTTTTTATACAATTTTACAATAAAAAAGTACTGATGATAATCTTGAAATATACTTCAAAATTTTCATCAGTACAGAATATTATAGAACCGTTTATGTTGTCACGTGCCAATACATCAACGGTATTTCTTGAAGATGTGAATAACTATTTTATAGAGAATAAAATCAGAATGATTCTTGATGCATCTTAAGAAATGATTTGAAGCATCAGATTGGAAAAGCAACCCGCATTATTTCAGCAGATAAGTCAGATGCGTATGATGAGTTGTATTTAAATTGTGATCCAGGAGATGCAATACTATCGGTAAGGCAAACTGTTTATCTAGATAATGGCGTACCGTTTGAATATTCAGAAACAAGGAATCGTTATGATAAAGGATCAGTGACAATCTCCAATGTTTGAACATTAATATTTCACCTTATAACAAACATCAAAATATGTTATGCGCAGTTTATGTAATTTTGTTGTGCAATGTGTTAACTAAATATGTTATAATTTCCTTAAGATTGTCTTTTTGTTTGTTAAAGTTTAAACAAAAAATAAAAATACTAAGGGAGTAGATTATGAATAACGACAATAATGTAGTAGAAAGTAGTATTGATGTTTCTAAATTATTACTTTTACTTAGAAATAACCTAGGAAAGTTGACACTATTTACAATTCTTGGCTTGGTGATTTCACTGGTATTTGCATTTGTACTTATTACACCTAAGTACCAAGGAACTACGGATATTTTAGTTAACCAAAAAATCTCAAATAATCAGGTACAATTCCAGGCACAACAAGCTGACTTGCAAGCAATTAATACATATAAAGATGTTTTGAAAAAAGAAGTTATCTTGGCTCCAGTATTAAAAGAAGTTAGAAAAAAAGATAATTATCAAGGAAATGTCGCAACTTTAAGCAAGTCAATCTCAGTATCTAACCAAACTAACTCACAAGTTATCACGATTTCAGCAGAAGATACAAATGCTTATGCTGCAGCTGATATCGCTAACACAACTGCTGAAGTATTTACTAAGCGTATCAAGAAGATGATGAAAGTTGATAACGTTAGCATCGTATCACGTGCCAAAGCTAATTTGAAGCCGGTATCACCTAATAAGAAGTTATTTGCTTTAGCTGGGATGGTAGTTGGTTTTATGCTTGGTTTAGTGTTAATCGTTACTAAAGAATTGTTTGATCGTACAGTTAAAGATACAGATTACCTAACTGATTTAGGCCTTACTAACTTAGGGGTAGTTTACCACTTAGACTTTAATGACGATGATTATCAAGTTGTACGTGCAATTGATAATCGTGAAAATGATAACAATAGTACACGTGTATAGTAGGGGAGGGGAGATTAAATGTTTGGAAAAAAGAAGAAAAAATTAGATTCAAATAGTATGAAGAATGGGGTTTACTTGGTAACAGTTGCCGCCCCTAAGTCAGTTGATACAGAACAATTCAATACAATTCGGACGAACATTACTTTTTCAAGTGTTGATGAAAGTTTCAAGTCAATTATGATTACTTCATCAGGGGCTTCAGAAGGAAAGTCAACAGTAGCAGCAAACGTGGCTGCTTCATTTGCTAAGCAAGGAAAGAAGACATTGTTAGTTGATTCTGATTTACGGCGTCCAACAATTGCGTCAACATTTAACATTGCTTCGACACAAGGGTTAACTAACTTCTTAACGGATAAGAACTTTGATATAAATGAAGTCCTTTATCCAACAACAGTAGAGAACTTGTATGTTATGCCAGCGGGTCCAGTACCGCCTAATCCTTCAGAATTAATCGGATCAAAGAGAATGAAGATGCTTAAAGAAGCTCTAACTGAAAAGTTAGATTTAGTTATCTTTGATGCACCTCCAGTATTATCAGTGACTGATGCGCAATTACTTTCTGTATCTGTTGATGGAACTATTTTAGTCGTTCGCCAAGGGGAAGCTGAAAAAGAAGCTGTCAAACAATCCGTTGATTTATTAAATCACGTTAATGCCAAAATTATCGGAACTATCATGAATGATGTGGATGTAACTTCTACTGATGGTTATTATGGTTACTATGGTTATTATGGTAAGGAATAGGATATGAGAGTAGAAAAGAGATTTAGGAAAACTGAGTCTCTTTTTATATTATTTATATTTAAATGTTGAGGTAAAAAATGAAAGTTTGTTTAGTAGGATCTAGTGGTGGACATTTAACACACTTATATATGTTGAAACCTTTTTGGGAAAGTCAGGAAAGATTTTGGGTTACTTTTGATAAAGAAGATGCTAGAAGTTTGCTCAAAGATGAAAAAATGATACCTTGTTATTATCCAACTAATCGTTCAATTAGAGCATTGATTAAAAATACTATTTTAGCGTGGAAAACTTTACGAAAAGAAAAACCAGATTTAATTATTTCCTCAGGTGCAGCAGTTGCAGTTCCATTCTTTTGGCTAGGAAAATTATTTGGAGCAAAAACAATCTATGTTGAAGTTTTTGATCGAATTGATAAGCCGACTGTTACGGGAAAAATGGTATATCCAGTTGCAGACGAGTTTATCGTTCAATGGGAAGAAATGAAAAAAGTTTATCCAAAGGCTAAGAATTTAGGGAGTATATTTTAATGATTTTTGTAACAGTTGGAACACATGAACAACCATTTAATCGGTTGATAAAGAAAGTAGATGAACTTAAGCGTGATGGCATAATAAAAGAAGATGTTATCATGCAAATTGGTTTTAGCACGTATATACCTAAATATTGTGAATATAAAAAATTATTTTCTTATGATGAAATGATAGAAAATGTAAAAAAAGCTAGAATTGTTATCACTCATGGTGGACCATCTTCATTTATTATGCCGCTACAAGAAGGAAAGATTCCAGTTGTAGTTCCTAGAAAATTGAAATTCCATGAGCATGTAAATGATCATCAGGTGGAATTTGTAAGGATGGAAAATGAACGATATAAAAATATAATAATTGTTGAGGATGAACAGAAATTAGGAAGGTATATCAAGAATTATGACAGTATTGTAACTGAAAAAAACGGAGAAAATATAAATAACAATAGTATATTTAACGATAAATTTGAAAAGATAGTTGAAACCTTAATAAAAAAATCATAATTTCATAAAGGAAGGAAAATGGAAAATGGCAACACCGATTAGAATATTACATGTATTGCAAAGAATGGAAGCTGGAGGAACACAAGCTTTATTAATGAACCTATACAGAAAGATTGATAGAACCAAAGTACAATTTGATTTTTTTGTAGAGTACTTAGACAGAGAATTTTATGATGATGAAATCGAAAAACTAGGTGGAAAAATATATTATAACAATGTAAGAAAAGACAAGAACATCATTAAATTTGAAAGAAATTTAGAAAAAGTCTTAAAGAGTGGAAAATATAAAATAATTCATGTACACGCATATACAATTGGTTACTTTGTATTAAAAGTTGCAAAAAAATATGGTGTTCCTGTAAGAATAGCGCATTCTCATGAAAATGAAACGGTAAGAGATGCAAAATATCCAATGAAATTAATTATGCAAAAATTATATCCCATATATGCTACAGATTATATGGCATGTTCTGATGATGCGGGAAAGTATCTTTTTAAAAAAAGAGATTATAGTGTTTTAAAAAACGCTATTGATACAAAAAAATTCACATTCAATAAAGAAATCAGAAAGCAAGTAAGGGAAAAATTAAGATTACAAAATAAGTTTGTAGTTGGAAATGTAGGAAGATTGTATCCTGAAAAAAATCAAAAATTTTTAATAGAAATCTTCAATAATATACATAATAAGATAAAAAATGCAGTTTTAATTATTATTGGAAATGGGCCACTAAAAATGGACTTACTGAAGCAGGTAAGAGAATTAGGACTGGAAGATTCTGTTATTTTTTTAGAGAATAGAAGAGATATTAATGAATTAGAACAGGCATTCGATGTATTTATTTTTCCTTCTCTTTTTGAAGGATTAGGCATTGCAGCAATAGAAGCTCAAGCAGCCGGAATCCCAACTCTTTGCTCAACAAATGTAGCTAAGGATGCAAAAATTAGTCCGTTATATAATGAACAATCATTAGAGGTTGATCCTAAAATCTGGTCAGATCAAGCAATTGAAATTTCTCGAAATACTTTAGCGCATACTAATACTGAAAAATATGTGGTTGACTCAGGGTATGATGTAAGCGAAACTGTTAGATGGGTTACAGAGTTCTATATTGAGAAATATAATAAAGTAACTCTTAATTAAATAAATAGAAATAAGGAAAGAAAAGTATGAAGAAAAAAGTGGCGTTTTTAATTATGAATATGGACAAAAAAGGTGGTACTGAAAGAGTAACGTCAATGATTTCCAACTCATTATCCAAAAAGCTTGATGTATATATTTTTAGTTGCCAAAATGGAAAAACTCCATATTTTCATGTGAATAAGAATGTACAAGTAGAGTCACTACATGGTGAAAGGATAAAAAATTCAATATTACGAAAAATATATGTATTTAATAATTTATATAATCGAGTTAAAAAAAATAATATAGATATTGTAATTGCTGTTGATGTGGCACTTTTTTTTATACCTTTTACCCTTGAAAGCGTTAAATGTATGCAAATGTATTTCATGGGAACATTTTAATTATTTTATTAATCCGATTAAGATGGGAACTAATTTTATAGAGGTTACAGGAAATACGGTAGCTATACATCATTATGAAGCAAGCTGGTATACAGGTAATAAAAAAATTAAAAAACTTAAATACTTTTTAATTCCAATAAAGCAATTTATTAAATATCAAGTATTTTGGAGAAAACTGTATGAATGATAGTAATAAAGTTTCTATTATAACAACTGTCTATAATAGAAAAGCTATGATACAAAAATTGTATAATTCGCTGAAAGAGCAAAAAAATAAGAATTTTGATTGGGTAGTAATAGACGATGGATCAACAGAGAATATAGAGAAACTTGTTAAAAAGTGGAAGTCTGAAAATATTATAAACATTAAATTCAAAAGAGTTCAAAATGGCGGAAAGATGAGAGCGTATAAAATTGCGTTAAGTTTATTAGAAACTGAGTATTCTATAGTGGTAGATAGTGACGACGTTTTGACTACAAATGCAGTGGAAATAATTTTAAAAGAAATAAAAACAAGTAGTGAGAACGAGATTGGATTTATCTTCCCGAGAAATGAAGTAAATGCCAAGTGGAATAGGATACACAGAAAGAATATTAATATAATAGAGTTGAAAGCAAAATATGGCATTATAGAGAGTGCAATTGTTATAAATAATGCCATATTAAAACAAAATTTTACAGATGATATTTTTAGTGTCAATGAAAAATTTGTTAGTGAAGAAGTATTGTACAATAAATTTATAGAGTATGGTAAGTTTAAGGTGATTTTAAAAAAAATATATATTTCTGAATACCAATTAGATGGTTTAACAAATAAAATATTTGAATTATGGTTGAAAAATCCAGAAGGAACTTTAAAATTACTTAATTCGCGATACAATGCTTTAGATAAATGCCAATTAAGTATCTGTAAGAAAGTTATCGAAAAGGCAAAAGTTATTTTAAATTTAAATGCATTTTGTATGATAAAAAATAAAAATATTAACGAAAATACACCAAGTATAATATTCTCTTTAATAATGTATATGCCCTCAATTTTAGTAAAAAAAAGATTCTTGTAGATTGGAGAAAAAATGGATAATAAAATTGACTTTGTAGTTCTTTGGGTTGATGGTAAGGATCCAAAATGGGTTGAAGAAAAATTAAAGTATCTTCCTGATAATGATGAATCTCCTGAAAATGAAATTGCTCGTTTTAGAGATTGGGAAAACATGAAATATTGGTTTAGAGCCGTAGAAAAATTTGCACCATGGGTCAATAAGATACATTTTGTAACATGGGGGCATGTTCCGTCATTTTTAGATGTGAATAATCCAAAAATAAATATTGTCAAACATGATAACATAATAGAAAAAAAATATTTACCAACTTTTAATTCATGTGCAATAGAAGTTAATATTAATAAGATACCAGGCTTGCAGGAAAAGTTTGTATATTTTAACGATGATACATTCTTGTTAAGAAAAGTAAGAAAAGAAGATTTTTTTGTAAATGGATTGCCATGTATTGAAGGGTTAGAAGAGGCGATATCTCCAGTTGGTGATAGTTCTGCGTTTACTCATAGTTTGATTAATAATATAGATATTATTAATCGAAATTTTAATAAACATGAGCAACATCGTAAATATTTTAATAAATTTTTTAAATATTAAAAATTATTAGGAAATTTCAAAA
>NZ_BAML01000053.1 GCF_000615845.1 Ligilactobacillus hayakitensis DSM 18933 = JCM 14209 | reverse complement strand
AATACTTTGAAAAGATTGACGGGCCGTAGGTTCATCAACCTTTTTTATGCCGACTTAGCTCAGCTGGCAGAGCATCTGTCTTGTAAACAGGGGGTCGGAGGTTCGAATCCTCTAGTCGGCATTATGCGGAAGTAGTTCAGTGGTAGAACATCAGCTTGCCATGCTGGGGGTCGCGGGTTCGAATCCCGTCTTCCGCTCTTTTAATTTTAATATGCACCCATAGCGCAACTGGATAGAGTGTCTGACTACGAATCAGAAGGTTGCAGGTTCGACTCCTGCTGGGTGCATTTTTTCGGGAAGTAGCTCAGCTTGGTAGAGCACTTGGTTTGGGACCAAGGGGTCGCAGGTTCGAATCCTGTCTTCCCGATAATATATACTAATAAGTATTATATTTTCGCGGTGTAGCTCAGCTGGCTAGAGCGTCCGGTTCATACCCGGGAGGTCGAGGGTTCGATTCCCCCTGCCGCGATACTATTAAGTGCTTGGACCTTTAGCTCAGTTGGTTAGAGCAGACGGCTCATAACCGTCCGGTCGTAGGTTCGAGTCCTACAAGGTCCATAGACTGGATCCTGTGGGATTTTCGTTTTACTATTTAAACAACAAAAATTGAGGCCTATAGGCTTCTTTTTTTTTGCCTAAAATTAGGGAAAGCGAAACTTGAATTGAAAAGTGGGCTACGATGCTGATTACCAAAGAACTATACATAAAAAAGATGAACGCTAGCGCTCACACACGGTATATTAAAATAAAAGAATGATAATAGCGTTAAGTATCACTATTAATACAGGAATGTTAAAATCTTAAGACATTTTAATGATTATTAAGAAATAGCTGTAAAATAAGATATAATGTTATTGATTAGAAGAAATAACATCTTTTGAAACGCTACAAAAAGGTAGTTGACCTATAAATAAATGCATCTAAAAGTGTAGCGAATTAATAACTAAACTACTAGGCTATCAAAGCAACAAAATGCAAAGAAATGATCCTAGTAGATAGAGAAGGGATTAAATGACAGCAGAAATCTTTTTGAATATCATCTTTGTGATTGTTGCGAGCCTATTATTTTATTTCTCGCTTACCATGCATCGCAATCGTGTTAAGCATATTCGAGAAAAGTCGAACAACCGTGCTGAAATTCGGCGTCGAGTTAATCTTGAAAGTGATACTCAATATGGTATCGTAGCTGGGATTGGCTTGTTGCTAGCGGCACTTGAATCTTTTGCCAATGCTATTAAAAATCAATTTATTGCAATTCCGCTAAAAGTCCTCGTTTGGATTGGCTTAATCTTGACGTTGGTAATGATTGGAATGGAAATCTATAATCGAATTCAAAACAAACGAAAGGAACAAAATGATGAGAGATATATTAGTAATCGCGATTCCAGCGATTTTTCTGGTAATGACAATTATCTTAATGATGAGAAAGAATCGCATGATTAAGGAATTAGAAAAACAAAATGATGAGATGAGTCTACAAAACGCAATGAACGACAAACGCTATTTTACAGCGTCAATTGTCTTTTGGGCAGGTTACTTAATTTACAATGTTTTTCGCTTATTAAACTAGATTGATTGTATAATTTAGATAAATAAGTTGACGTTATATACTATAGAAATTTTCATTTAGATGAACCGTATGTATTTTAAAACGGTCTTTTTTGATATTACGTTCACATTATGGAAAAATAGTGATAAAATAATATTATATGGCTATAGCGATTAGAGAGAGGTATATCAATGGAATTTGAAATTAAAGGTCAAAAGTTCAACGCGAACGAAATTTCACAAGATCAAGCAGATAAGCTTAAATATCTTGTTGAACATCACGTGCTTGATGCAGCTGAAGTTAATCTATCAGATGAACAAGCTACATTAGACCAATTAAACTTATCAAGTCTTATAAAAAAACTTGATAGCATGACTGATGAAGAAATTCGTCAGTTCGCCGCTGAACAAGATAATAAATAGATATGTTTCAGGTATCAAAATGATGCCTGTTTTTTGTTTGTTGGCAAAATAATTTCGCAAAATTATTAGCACGATTTCTAATAGGAATTCGCCCTGATTACTTGATCATTTTTAGGAAATTTTCGCATAAAAATGCAAGGGTTTAGCTTTATTTTCTAATGAAAAGAAGCGATGATTTTTGCTTGAAATCTGCGACAAAATAGGTTATTCTATTCTAATGAAATAATGACTAGAAAGGTAGGGAGAGTTATGATAGAAGATAAGAATCTAATTGATAAGCAAGAAGAAAAAGAAATGACTTATCAAGATTTTACATCCATACCTGGAATTAAGAACTTCAATGAAGAAGAGTACCATAAAGACATGCGAGGGACTCTTGTATCAGAAGATACTCCACAAGTGTATAAGGAAACCAAATAAAAAATAAAGGCAAGAATTAATTCTTGCCTTTTTATTTTGCGATAAAAAAATTGATAAGTCTTATCTTATCAGCTCGAAAAATGTTGTTAAATACCAACGCTTAGTAGCGAGGATATTTTTCTTCAATTGCCTTAGGATTAACAAGTCCCTTAGCTTTCATTTCATGATAAATTTTAGTGCGTAAGCCATCGTCTAATTCGACCCAGCGTGTTACCGAAGTGTTGCTGACCTTGAAACGTCTACCAACTTCGGAAGGTGTTTTACCTGTATCTAAAAAATAATTAACTGTGTCTTGTCTGAATTCTTCACTATAACTCATTCTTTATTAACCTCAATCTTTCATTTTTTCATTTTTTTCTCATAGTTATATTTTAACAGATTTTGGATGAAATTCATGATTATTACAATATTTTTATAGAAAATTTTGTGAAATGTAGCCAACAATTGCATTATTTCTGATAAATATATTAATTAACATAAATTTATTTAGGCATACATAAAAGTTATTTAAGTCACGTAAAATATATGTGAAAAATTTTGACTTAGAGTTATTGGTGTTAATAGTGTTTATATTAAACCATTGCGATTGAAATTATAGTAATTTATAAATGAGTCATGTGTTACAAATTAATGCTAATTACGATATGATAAAAAACGAAAAAAGAGTCCGAATTACAATAAATATTTCATAGGGGAGATGAAGACTTTAAACAATTTAAAACGAAATTATTTGAAAGTGGATATGAAAAAACGATTAAATTGAACAAGGAACTTGTAGAATTAGCGGGATTAGAAAATGATGATGAAGTCATTGTTTCTTTTGATGAAAAGAGTGGGAGTTTGAGCATTTCAAAATCTCATTAGGATGTTCATGACAACTTCGATAGTATTTTAGCTAAACACTTGGATAAAAATCATGATGTGTTGGAATTTTTGAAGGATAAATAAGAATAGAATATAGGTATTTGAGTTGAAGCACTAGTTGAGGGGACTAGTGTTTTTTAGATTATAGAAGTAGTTTGATCGAATGGATACTAGAAATTTTAGTATGATAGTTCATTAGGATGAATGGTATAATATCTTATATATCAATTGATATAAGAGGAAATAATATGGATAATGAAATCATAAAAAAACTTATTGAGTTTCGAGATGAACGGGAATGGTCTAAATATCATACATTAAAAAATTTAGCAATTTCAGTTAATTTAGAAGCAAGTGAAATTTTAGAATTTTTTCAATGGAAAGATGATTTAGAAAATGACGAAAAAGAACAAATTTCTGAAGAAATTGCTGATACATTAATATATTTACTATATATGTGTGAAAAACTAGATGTTAATCCAAATGAAATTATTTTAAATAAGATTATGAAGAATAAACAAAGAAAATGGGAAAAGTTAGAAAATGATGAAAGATGTAATAATTAAAGAATTCGAATACAATCAAGCTGGTTTAGATGAATTAAAAGAAAAAACTGCTAATGGAGAAAAAAATCTTGAAGAAAGTATTTTGTTTGAATATCCAACAGTTTATATCATTAATGATGACAAAAAAGATAAATATAGACAAAAATATAATGTCTATGTTGGTGAAACGAACAATATATATCAAAGAACAAGTCAACACTTGAAAGATGATATAAAATCGCGGGAAGATTGGGAGTTATTGTTAAAAGCGCAACAAGCTAAAATGTATGTTGTCGGGCATGAACACTTTAATAAATCTATGACTTTAGATTTGGAAGATAAACTTATGTTATATATGAGTAGCGTCGAGTCAGTGAAAGCCCTATACAATAGAAGAACTAATCAACAAAAATACTATTATCCTCATGAAGAGGCCCAAGATATTTTTAATTCAATGTGGAATAAATTGAACAAGAAGAATTCAATTTTATTCCCAGATATGGCTTTATTGCAGAATCTTGCTATCTTTAAGGCTTCTCCATTTCATAAGTTAACGGAAGAACAATTATTTGCTAAAGAACAGATCTTAACAACTGTAAAGGAAGCTTTGAAAAAAGAGGAAACTGGCCAATTAGTTATGGTCAGTGGTGAAGCTGGGGCAGGTAAAACTGTGTTAATGAGTAATATTTTTAACGAATTAGTTAATGGAAAAGAAAATTTAAAGATACACTTATTAGTAAATCATGATGAGCAAGTAAAAGTTTATGAACAGATTAGTAAAAAATTAGGTTGGGGAGAAAAAGCAGTCTTAAAGCCAACTACATTTATTAATAATCATCAAAAACAAAATGCAAAGGTAGACGTTGTTTTTGTTGATGAAGCTCACTTACTTTGGACCCAAGGTAAACAATCATATCGCGGAAAGAATCAGTTAGATGATTTACTCGGATTAGCTAAAGTTGTCATAATTATCTTTGATAAAAATCAAGTATTAAATACAACTCAAATTGTTGAAGAAAAAAAATTAGAGTTGCTTGAGCAGAAAGCTAAAGAATCTGGAAACTTTATCCATCTTAAAAATCAAATGAGAATGGATGCAGAAAAAGAAACAATTGAATGGATTAGAAATCTAATCGATGAACAAAAAGTTACAATTTTAAGAAAAAAAGACGAAAAATACGATCTACAAGTATTTGATAGTCATATGAGTTGGAAGAAAATATTAAAAAGAAAAACAAACTTGACGTTGATTCTGATTATGAAAATGGAATTTCTAGAATGATAGCAACTTATGACTGGGAATACAAAGCCAAGGGTACAGACGAAGACGGAAAGCCTTGGAGAGTAAAAATTGGTGATTGGGAAAAACCTTGGAATAACCAAATCAAGCGTAAAAAGCGCAAAAATAAAAGCATAGCTTATGATATGTCTTGGGCTGAGCAACCAGAAACAATCGAAGAAGTTGGATCAACTTATACTGTCCAAGGATCAGATTTAAATTATGCCGGGGTAATTATTGGACCATCAGTCAAATATAGGGATGGGAAAATAGTCTTTGATAAGGAAAAGCACGCAAATAAAGCAGCGTTATACAATAGAACATTATCGAACGGAAAAAAACAAAGTTTTGCAGAAGAATTAATGCGAAATGAGTTGAATGTGTTACTAACGCGGGGAGTTCATGGCTTATACATTTATGCTGTTGATGATGAATTAAGAAAAGTATTGAAAAAAGCGTTACAATACTAATAAGCTAGCGTTCCAGAATAGCATTTTTTAACTTATAAAAAAATGATGCTCATTGTAAAATAGAATATGGTAACTTATTCATAGAGATCAAACCCTCCCGTCCCACAATTGAGTGGCAGACACGTTCTGATGACGGGAGTTTTTTTTATTTGGCTCTTTGTCAATTAATAATGATGAAGAAATCTAAAAACATGTTACATGTATGTAAATATATTGATAATGAATCGTTGGTATATCAACGTTTTGTATGAAATAATATAAATATGGTCAAAGGCGGTCTTCTTGATCGGGGGTGATGCCAATGGGATTTTCTCTAAGTGTAAACCCTACTATAAGAGAAAGGGATTCGCCATGATGGTATTAGCTGGTACATTATTTGTGCTAGTAATGTTCATTCGTTGGATGGTAAAAGCAGTTAAAACTATGACTGATTTAGTGAATGCTATTTCAAGATTTATTAATAGTTTAACCACTTTGCTTGAAGCGATTGAACGATTGAAAGCTGTTGTAAAACGGCAAAAAAATAACCGTCAGTAGACGGTCCAAAATTTATATACTAAATTAAAAATAAATGAAGACCGCCGAAACGATCATACTAGGAGTAACTACTACCAATAGTTGCTCCTTTTTGTTTACAGATAAATAATAACATAGAAAACTCAAAAAGTCATAACACCAAACTATTTTGAAACTGTTTTCAAAAAAATAAAAAATTAAAAACCCTTCTCATTTAATGAACGTTGAATTAGAAGGGTTTTTGTATGAATAAATGAGAAATTTTGCGAAATAATTATGAAAAATATAAGAAAAATTAATTTTTTTCTCATAAAAGGGTTGATTTTTTTCAGAAAAATGATTTAATTATAATTAAATTAAAATAAATTAAAGGAAAT
>NZ_BAML01000054.1 GCF_000615845.1 Ligilactobacillus hayakitensis DSM 18933 = JCM 14209 | reverse complement strand
TTGAACAAGCTGCTTAGCTGTTATTTTTTTGCGCTTTTTTTCTTTGATGTTGAATGTAGTTTCTAGACTTGATAATAAATGTGTAAGCGAAAGTTTTTAAAACTTTTGAATCCAAACGATAGGCGTTTTAATACTTTAATCTTATTCAAGTATTTGATCACTTCAATCCATCAATACCGTTGTGTTGGATCGTGCGAACTCATCTATAGACTGCATCTCCGTTAGCTCCGTTTTTTTTAATTTCACAAATTCGATACTTTCTCGAAAGAAATATTTCTACGCTTTTTATTTTAACTTCTAACGAATATTTAACCCTTTTTGACATACAAAAACTCCCTCCAGAATAGATACAGAAATTTGTTTGATTCTGTGTCCTGTTCTAAAGGGAGAATAGCATGCAGATAAATTATTTACTTATTATTATCATGGTATACTGCAATGAACGTTAATGCTATTAATATTATAAACACAGCTACTGCTCCTTTCTTTCAAAGTACCTTTTTAGTTTAAAAGCTTTTTAACAAGTTTAGTGGATTACTTTTTTTTGGGAAAAATGTTTTTTGTTTTTTTATTTTTTTCCTTCAGTTTAATAGTATTTAAACTTTATGTCTCTTCAGTGCTAATAATCAATGATTATACGGAGAGAAATAGTGTTTGATTTATATGTTGATAATGTAAGATGATTTTTTAGAGTTTTATTAAGGTGTAATTGAATAATGTTAAGTCTTTGTTGAGTATATACAGAGGTTAATGACTTATTAATTTTATATGGGGAATTTGTTCCAAAGTAAAGAAGTGTTTATGTATAGTTAAAAAGTCATATATGAATCCTTAGTTACGAAATGTGCAAATTGGTGGTGGATTCCCATATATCGAATAAAATTTAGTATACATGATTTTATATGTAATAGGTTTTCTTGGCATTTATCAGCTATTTGATTAGATGATGTATTATAAAAGTTACACTTAAAGTTATACACATTTTATGTAATAATTAAATAGTAATAATGATTAGAATAGGTGTGAAATATGGGATTAAAGGAAATTGTCGAAAATAATCAATATCCAATTATATTTGTAGGTTCAGGGATGTCAAAAAGATATTTAAGTAATTCTCCTGATTGGACTGAATTATTAGAGAAGTATTGGGGAAAATTAAAATTAAAAGAAGATTTTTATTCTTACATGATCAAGTTAAAAGATAATTTAAAGGTAGATCATCCTGAGTGGGGTGAAAACGAGATAGAATTTGCTTCTAATGTACGTGCAGGGGAAAAAATTGAAAAAGAATTTAATGAACAATTTTTAGCTAATGAATTAGAGGTAAAGGAGTTAACAACTAAAGATGTATTTGAAAATAAAATTTCTCCATTTAAATATGACTTGGCAAATAGCTTTAAAAATGCTGAATTAAAGGATAACGTGGATGAAGAAGAGTTGCAATTATATTATGAATTTTTAGCAAAAGGAAGAATGATAATAACAACTAATTATGATGACTTTATTGAAAAAGGGATAGAAGAAGTCACGAAAGAAATACCTAAGGTCTACAATAAAAATTTAGGTTTTTTTGATGAAAGTACAGGGTGGTCTGAAGTTTACAAGATACATGGAAGCTACACAGATTCTAAAAGTATCGTTATAAATAAGGATGATTATGATGAATTTGATAAGAACTCAATATTAATATCTGCCAAAATTATATCAGCAATGATTACAGCGCCTATAATATTTTTAGGGTATTCTTTAAAAGATAGAAATGTTCGAAAGATATTATCTGATTTTACAAGAGAGTTACCAATGGAAGATAGTAGAAAAAGTGCAAATAGAATAACGATTGTAGAATATAAAGAAAATGAAGAAGATATAATAGAAGAGATACGAAAGGATGGGGATTTAAACTTTAATTATAATTTAATAACTACGGATAATTATAAAAAGTTATATAATAAATTGTTGGCGATTGATGAAGGAATTACACCGCAACAAGTTTTTAAATTTCAAAAATTAATAAAACAAATAATCGATACAAGTGGTTCTAAAGGAGAATTAGATGCCGTATTAATTGATAAGAGTAGCAGTTCTGATGAAAAAGATAATAATAAGGCAAGAGTTATAGCTATTGGAAATAATGTATATGAGTATGTTCAGTTAAATGAAATAGAATATATTAAAGATTATGTTAGAGATGAATCGAAAATTGATAGTAAGGTTGCATTGAAATTTGTAGCAAATCAAAGTGCTGAATATATCCCTTTTTTAAAACATTATAAAAATATTAATGATTTAGAAAACATATTTGAGTTTTCTAAGGATGCAAAAAGAATGGAAAGTAGAATTAGCAAAATAAAAGGTAATAAGTACGAGAAGATCAAGCAAACACTAATTCTAAAGAAAGAATATAATGAAAAGCAATATATTGATATATCAGAGGTGTTAAGTTTAAAAGCAAAAGATATAGATAAAATAAATATATTAATAAAAAATGCAGACAAGTTCAATTTTCAGAAATTAACTGAGTATATTAGAGAATCAGTTGTAGAAGAGTTAGAGGATTCAATGAAAAATTCGGGGGATAAACAATATATTACAAGTTTAAGAAAGTTACTAGTTACATGGGACTTATTGCAACATAAGGATTATTTAGAAAAGATAAATAACGTTTCTTCATCGGTTAATATTGATGAAAAATCTAATTAAATATATTATAAAGTAACGGCTAAGTGGCTGGTAAAATGAAGCGAAACCTGTCAAGTAGACATAAAAAATAAAATAATATTATGCAGCCTGATTCCGGTATTTAAACAGGGTCAGGCTGTTTAATTTCCATTGATAATGATGATTATTATAATATTTAATATAATTATCTATTGATTTTAGTAATGCTTCGTATAATTTATATTTCCTACCGCTATATGCTTCATTTTTATAATGGATCTAAAAGCTTTCCATTGGCGTATTATCAATACATTTACCTACACGTGACATACTTCATATCAATCACTATGTAATATTGGCTTTATACACAAAGCTCAAATGAAAACGCTAAAAAATTGGCAAAGGCATATGCAAAAAATTTAAAAGAGTTTGGGAAGTTAGTGAAAAGTGGAAAATAACGACTTTTGTGATCTAATACAGAGGGAATTCCACAAGGAACTGTGATGAGTGAAATTTTAGCAAACATTTATATGTTAGAACTTGATAACCATATTATGAAAGCTTTGGAGAAATTTCAAAGATTATATCGACGATATTCTGATTATTTTATAATTGTTATTTCAATAAATATGATGACAGAAGGTCAGTTACTAGGATTTATAGAAAGTCAGATTGTCAGTGTACAGAATAAAATGAAAGTAACGGTGGAGGATAGTAAAATAGGAAAGTTTATTTTTGAAAATGGAGAAATAAAAAAACTTCAAAAAGATTGTCAATGGAAAAAAGCATCACTATCTTATTTAGGACTTATTTTTGATGGAGTAACCTTCACGATTAAATCTAGCACTGTGCATAGGTATAGTCATAAGTTCTGAAGAGTTAGAAGAACTTTAAAAAGAGTAGTTGCTAAGAAGGGGAAAATAAGCAAAATTAATTAGCTAATATTTTGGAGAAGAAGGTGATTAAATAAATGTTAGATTTAATATTTGACGGAATTGGTGCCTTAGGAGTCGTATCTAACTGGATCAAGAGCGTTTTTAAAGGCAATAAGAAAATCATTGTAACGCAAACTTCACCGTACTTTGTAGCACAGAATGTTAGTCAGGTATATTATCCGGGATATTTTAATACTGAAGCATTTCAAAATGATACGAAGATGCTTCATGAGTTTAGTGATGTATCACAGAGGGTTGGAAATTGGTTAAACGGAGATCCATCTCATTATGGAAAAGCCGATGTATATAAAGTGTATGATGCATACGAAACTTTATTATTCTTCAAATTAAAATTAGAGTCTGAAACTGCAATTTATGATGTGAAAATAGTGTTAGATGAAAAATATGCTTTGTATATAAGTGAAATTGATAGTAAGGATGAAATTGGTTTAATAATTCCTAAATCACAAAGCAATCATTTGAAAATTATGTATACAAATGATGGCAATATTTTGAAATATAAGAAAGAATATGATGTTGAAAAGAAAAAAGTAGGATACTCAGATACCAATGAGGTAATCCTAAAACGGAGGAAGAGATGTGTTGTTACGTCTTATAGTGTTAAAGATGTATTTGATGCTGGAGTGATAAAAAAACATAAATTGTCTAGTGCGACAGTTTAGGTATATGTACTCCACTAAGGGATGTAAGATATTTTTTTGTTGATTATAGAATTTAAATGATTAAAATAACTGAGAATTGCGTATATATAACTAAGGGTAGTTTACCGTATTTGAAACTATAGTGGCTGCTTATTATAAAATATTAATGAATAATTGGATGTTGAGTTTTTTGAATTGTTAAAGTTAAAATTTTTGAAGAATACATTATATAATATATTGGAATTGTGCTAATATTTATATAGAAAGGGGTTGTTCAAATGAATAAAATTAATATTCAAAATCCAATCGCTGTCGCAAATTTTGTGATTGAAACAGCTAATGAGGAGAATAATCCAGTAACAAATTTGAAATTACAAAAGGTGCTATTCTTTTTACAAGGATATTGCTTAAATAAGTATAATACCCCACTAATTGAAGGGGATTTTGCAAAGTGGCAATATGGTCCTGTTGAAGAAGATGTGTACCGTGAATTTAAAACGTTAGGATCATCATTATTAACTTCGCCTAGTATTACCTTAAAAAGAACTCTCGATGGAACCATTACTCTTAAAAAAGAGCGAATAGATTTAGAAAGTAATATTTTAGCTGAGTTGAAGAATGTAGTAAAAAAAATCATTAGTAAACAAGCTTGGGAATTAGTTGAACTTACTCATAATCATGCCAGTTGGAATGACTTTAAAAATGATATTTTTCAACGAAATGTTCAAGATTATTCAGACGAAGAAATCAAAGAATGCTTCAGTGATAATATGACAGAATTGGGTATTGATGATGAATGAGAATTTAAGCGTGGAGTTACTTATAAAAAGCTTTATTGATTCCGAAAAAAATGAAAATCTTGCTGAAATTCTCAAGCAAATTTCAGATAATAAATTTATTTGTAAGAATTATTCTGAAATTAGTCAGGTTATTTACGCTTTAAAAAACGATGAATTCACTAAATTAATTAATTATTTTGGATTAAAGTCCCGAAATGACGTAAATCATTTTGATGGAGTTGTAGATTCGTTAAGTATATCAAATAAAGATCGAGATAACTTACAACATTTTGGTAGACATATTGAATTGAGCTGCATGCAAAGAAGATATATTGAAAAAATTACTGAAGATGTGACCGAAGAAGCGGAAACAGCGAGAAGAAAAGTTCAAAAAATATATTCAGAGTTTGTTGGTATTTTAGGTGTTTTTACGGCGCTTTCATTTGCTTTGATGGGATCGGTTCAAGTTTTCGGAAATATATTGAATAATGTTACAGATCCCAATAGAAAGACTATAGGATTTGTACTTGTTGTTGCAGGAATTTATATGATACTAATTTATTTTGTGGTTATGACATTATTTATTGGTATGAAGAAAATTTTTGGAATAGATGGTGAGTATCGATTTAATTTTAAATTTACGGGATGTATGCTGGTGGTATCAGTTTTTTTGATTCTTATTGGAGTAATAGGAGTTTATTTTATTTAATTTATATTGGAAAATTTTAAAAGGACGACTTAAACGCTATAGTTAAAAAATTCAGTAAAACTACCTTGAACAATAAACATTTGAAGAAAAGCATTTCACATTCGAAATACTTTTTTTAGCTCTTTGTCAATTAATATTGGTAAAGAAATCTAAATAAATATATTACTAAAATTAATAGCTAAGTAGTTTGTTG
>NZ_BAML01000055.1 GCF_000615845.1 Ligilactobacillus hayakitensis DSM 18933 = JCM 14209 | reverse complement strand
ATACAAGAACTACGCAAGTGAAGTACAAAGTCAAGTATCAGAACATTCAGTATCAACTGAAGAATTTGAATCAGTATCAGAAGCAGTATCTAATAGTTTGGCAAGTTCAAAATCACAAGCCGACTCAGTGATGAATTCTGTAAGTGAATCAGCATCAACATCACTTGAAACAAGTAAATCCGAAGTGGGATCACTATCAGAAAGTGCAAGCAAGTCAACATCAGTTTCTGAAAGTAAGAGTGAAGTTGGAGTAACAAGTTTAACTGCAGAAGAAGAACAACAAAGTAATTCAGTTAAATCAGCTTCAGAAGCTCAAAGTGAAAAAGTAAGTATAGACTCAGCAAACGCAAGTCAATCAGTACATGATCGTCAAAGTACAACGGAAGCACAATCAGTTGAAGCTTCAGAAAGCTTATCAAGATACTGGCATGATTCAGCATCAACAAGCGCAAGCAAGTCAACGGAAGAATCAAACTCAACTTCAACAGAAGTTTCAGATTCAGCAAGTCAATCACTAGCCCAAAGTGAATCTGAATCATACAAAGATTATGCAAGTGAGGTACAAAGCCAAGTATCAGAACATGCAGTTTCAACTGAAGAATACCAATCAGTATCAGAAGCAGTATCAAAGAGCTTGGTAGCATCTAAGTCAGAAGCTGACTCAGTGATGAACTCTGCGAGTGAAAGTGCCTCAACATCACTTGAAACAAGTGAATCTGAAGTGAAATCATTATTTGAAAGTGCAAGCAAGTCAGCATCAATTTCTGAAAGCAAGAGTGACGCTGGCGTAATAAGCTTAACTGCAGAAGAAGAAAACCAAAGTAATTCGGCTAAATCAGCATCAGAAGCTCAAAGTGAATCTGTTAAGACAGCAAGTGAAACAGCTAGCCAATCAGTAAATGATCGTCAAAGCGCAACGGAAGCACAATCAAAACAAGCTTCAGAAAGCTTATCAAGATACTGGCATGATTCAGCATCAACAAGCGCAAGCAAATCAACCGAAAATTCTAATTCAACTTCAACAGAAGTTTCAGATTCAGCAAGTCAATCACTAGCCCAAAGTGAATCTGAATCATACAAAGATTACGCAAGTGAAGTCCAAAGCCAAGTGTCAGAACATACAGAATCAACTGATGAATTTAAATCAGTGTCAGAAGCAGTATCAAAGAGCTTGGTAGCATCTAAGTCAGAAGCTGACTCAGTGATGAATTCTGTAAGTGAAAGTACTTCAACATCACTTGAAACAAGTGAATCCGAAGTTGAATCAGCAAGCCAATCAGCAAGTAAGTCAACATCAGTATCACAAAGTAAGAGTGCAAATGGAGTAACAAGCTTAACTGCGGAAGAAGAACAACAAAGTAATTCAGTTAAATCAGCTTCGGAAGCTCAAAGTGAAAAAGTAAGTACAGACTCAGCAAACGCAAGTCAATCAGTCCAAGATCGTCAAAGTACAACAGAAGCGCAATCAGTTAAAGCTTCAGAAAGCTTATCAAGATATTGGCATGACTCAGCATCAACAAGCGCAAGCAAGTCAACGGAAGAATCAAACTCAACTTCAACAGAAGTTTCAGATTCAGCAAGTCAATCACTAGCCCAAAGTGAATCTGAATCATACAAAGATTATGTAAGTGAGGTACAAAGCCAAGTATCAGAACATGCAGAATCAACCTCAGAATACCAATCGGTATCAGAAGCAGTTTCAGAAAGTTTAGAAACATCTAAGTCAGAAGCTAACTCGATGATGAATTCTGTAAGTAACTCAGCATCAACTTCAAGAAGCGAAAGTGAATCAGTAGTTGAATCAGCAAGCACATCAGCTTCAACATCAACATCAGTATCACAAAGCAAGAGCGAAAGTGGCGTAACAAGTTTAACTTCCAAAGAAGAACAACAAAGTAATTCGGCTAAATCAGCATCAGAAGCACAAAGTAATTCTGTGAAGGCAGCAAGCGAAAGTGCTAGCCAATCAGTAAATGATCGTCAAAGCACAACGGAAGCTCAATCAACTCAAGCATCAGAAAGCTTATCAAGATACTGGCATGATTCAGCAAGTATTTCCGTAAGTAAGTCAACGGAAGAATCAAACTCAACTTCAACAGAAGTTTCAGATTCAGCAAGTCAATCACTAGCACAAAGTGAATCTGAATCATATAAGAACTACGCAAGTGAAGTCCAAAGCCAAGTATCAGAACATACAGAATCAACCTCAGAATACCAATCGGTATCAGAAGCAGTTTCAGAAAGTTTAGAAACATCTAAGTCAGAAGCTAACTCGATGATGAATTCTGTAAGTAACTCAGCATCAACTTCAAGAAGCGAAAGTGAATTAGTAGTTGAATCAGCAAGCACATCAGCTTCAACATCAACATCAGTATCACAAAGCAAGAGCGAAAGTGGCGTAACAAGTTTAACTTCCAAAGAAGAACAACAAAGTAATTCGGCTAAATCAGCATCAGAAGCACAAAGTAATTCTGTGAAGGCAGCAAGTGAAAGTGCAAGCCAATCAGTAAATGATCGCCAAAGTACAACAGAAGCGCAATCAGTTAAAGCATCAGAAAGCTTGTCAAGATATTGGCATGACTCAGCATCAACAAGCGCAAGTAAGTCAGCTGAAGAATCAAAATCAACTTCAACAGAAGCTTCAGAATCAGCAAGTCAATCACTAGCACAAAGTGAATCTGAATCATACAAGAACTACGCAAGTGAAGTCCAAAGTCAAGTCTCAGAACATACAGAATCAACCTCAGAATACCAATCGGTATCAGAAGCAGTTTCAAAGAGCTTGAAAACATCTAAGTCAGAAGCTGATTCAGTGATGAATTCTGTAAGTAACTCAGCATCAACTTCAAGAAGCGAAAGTGAATCAGTAGTTGAATCAGCAAGCACATCAGCTTCAACATCAACATCAGTATCACAAAGCAAGAGCGAAAGTGGCGTAACAAGTTTAACTTCCAAAGAAGAACAACAAAGTAATTCGGCTAAATCAGCATCAGAAGCACAAAGTAATTCTGTGAAGGCAGCAAGCGAAAGTGCAAGCCAATCAGTAAATGATCGTCAAAGCACAACGGAAGCACAATCAAAACAAGCTTCAGAAAGCTTATCAAGATACTGGCATGATTCAGCAAGCCAAAGTGCAAGCAAGTCAACGGAAGAATCTAATTCAACATCAACAGAAGTTTCAGATTCAGCAAGCCAATCACTAGCACAAAGTGAATCTGAATCATATAAGAACTACGCAAGTGAAGTCCAAAGCCAAGTATCAGAACACTCAGTATCAGAAGTAGTTTCAAAGAGTTTGGCAAGTTCAAAATCACAAGCGGATTCAGTAATAAATTCAGTAAGTAAAAGTGCATCAAGTTCACTTGAAACAAGCAAATCATTAGTTGAATCAATTAGTGCTTCAGCAAGCAAGTCAACCTTTGAATCACAAAGTAAGAGTGAAAGCGATGTAACTAGCCGTACTTCAGAAAAATCTCAAAGCAATTCTGCTAAATCAGCTTCAGAATTGCAAAGTGCTTCAGCAAACGCAAGCGAATCAGTACATGGTCATCAAAGTACAACAGAAGTACAATCAATGAGTGTTTCACCAAGCTTGTCAGAAAGTCAAACGCAAAAGGCTTCGGAATCAAATATAGGTGAAATAACATCAGAAACCCCAAGTACTTCGGAAATGAATTCAAATATTTCCGAAATAACGAGTTTTGACTCGCAATCAAATACAACTATTACTTCTCAACATTCAAATGCTTCAGTATCTAATAAAACTTCAACCTCTGAAAGTTTAGTTCCAAGTAATAGCGAGGATTCTGAAACTCCACAAGAAAGCCAAGCTATTCAAAATGAGATTACTAGTCAGATTAAAAAGCTAGATGAAATGATTGAAAATATTAACGGTGGAAGTAAGGTTAGCGATAGTGTAGTAAGCAGACTTCAAAGTCAAAAAGATAAAATATCAAGTTTTGCTTCTGAAAAGCTTAGCTCACTAATACAAACTTCGATGAACTTTTCAAAAGAGATGAGCCACTCTTCATCTCAAAGTGCATCTACGAGTGACACTTACAGTACATCAATGTTTATTTCAGATTCAATTTCACAAGAAACATCGCAAGTAAATAGTACAAGAGGAATTACAAGTTTAACTTCAAGTGAACTTGTTGAATCAGAATCAAGTAGCGTTTCACTTTCAGTGTTTATGAAAAATATTGAAGAAAGTTCACTTAAAGCAAGCCAAGTAAATGAAAAGCGAGTTAGCCAGATACAATCACAATTTAGCCAAGTTGAATCACTAATTACATCAGAGATTGATAAAATGGCATCTAATGTGATAGAAACCTCATCATCATTAAGTGCAGTAGATTCAGTATCGTCATCACAATTAAATAGTCAAATAAGTTCGCAAAGCTTAAATCCTCAATCAGAAACAACAACCTCAGAAATTATAGAGTCTGAGTACAATAGTCGGGGATTAAGAAGATCAACTCAAGAAAGTAGAATTAGTGAAATTACTAAGGCTAAAGAAAATGATAATTATGCTGAAGAAAATATTGAACAACAAACAAAACTTCCACAAACAGGTGAAGTAAATAGTCGTTATCAAGCACTTGGTTTAATTGCTCTTGTCCTTGGAACTATAGCTAGCAAGAAGAAAAAAGAAAAATAAAAAAATAAGTTAGGATGATATCGTCCTAACTTATTTTTTATATTTTAAATGCACTGTTCGTTTTGTACTGGATGTGCATAAAAAGACGGTAGATGAACCCACTTTTTATCGTTTAGTTATTTTCACGATGATTAAACGTATATTTTTTGTGAAAAACATATTGAAATTAATTATATA
>NZ_BAML01000056.1 GCF_000615845.1 Ligilactobacillus hayakitensis DSM 18933 = JCM 14209 | reverse complement strand
TTGGATTTGATATAGTATTGGGTAATTTAATATTAAACCTACTATCATATATAAAGCCAAAAATATTTTGCAAAAATAAGTAGAGAAATTAGTTTTATTAATAAAAAAATAAGGGTTAGGTGAATCACTATTGATTCATCAAACCCTTATTTTAGTAGATTTAATCTCTCTTAAAAATATCGCGACTATACACTTTAGAATGTACATCATCTAAAGTTGAATCATAACGATTAGCGATTATGACAGATGAAATAGTTTTGAATTTATCTAAATCATTGATTACTTGGTAATTTTCAAAAAGAGAATTATTAGCTAATGTTGGTTCATAGATGACAATGTTGGCGCCTTTTTCTTTAATCCGTTTCATTACACCTTGAATAGAACTTTGTCGGAAGTTATCAGAATTACTCTTCATAGTTAGACGATAAATACCAATTGTGATATTACTGTAATTAGTAGTATTGGCATCTATTTTTTCAAGAACTTGATTTGCAATGAAATCTTTACGTGTATTGTTGGAATCTACAATTGCTTGGATTAAGTTTTCAGGAACATCATGGTAATTAGCTAAGAGTTGTTTAGTATCTTTTGGTAAGCAGTAGCCACCGTAACCAAAAGATGGATTATTATAGTGAGTTCCAATTCTTGGATCTAAACCTACCCCAGTAATAATCTCTTGAGTATCGAGTCCTTTTAATTCAGCATACGTATCAAGTTCGTTGAAATACGCAACTCTTAAAGCAAGATAAGTATTTGAAAATAATTTAACTGCTTCGGCTTCAGTAAATCCCATAAAAAGAGTGTCGATATCTTCTTTGATTGCTCCATCTTTAAGAAGGTTAGCGAAAGCTTTAGACGTTGAATATAATTCTTCATCTGATTTGTCGGTTCCGATAATGATACGACTAGGATATAAGTTATCGAAAAGAGCCTTGGATTCTCTTAAGAATTCAGGGCTAAAGATAATACGCTTATCATTTAACTTAGCTCTCAATTTAGTTGTATAGCCAACAGGGATAGTCGATTTAATAACGATAATTCCTGATTTGTTGTATTTTCTTGCGGTTTGAATTACTGTTTCTACAGCAGAAGTATCAAATTCTTGAGTTACGTCGTTGTAGTTTGTAGGAGCAGCAACAATGATAAAGTCTGCATCTGTGTAGGCTTGTTTAGGATCAGTGGTTGCAGTCAAAGATAAATCTTTTTCTGAAAGATATTTCTCAATATATTCATCTTGGATAGGTGAGATTTTATTATTAATATCGTTAATCTTTGATTCTACAATGTCGATAGCTTTTACAGTATTATGTTGTGCTAACAAAGTCGCAATAGATAGACCAACGTATCCAAGACCAGCAACAGCAATATTATAATTATTATTCACTGTTTTTCCTCCGTATAAGATTATAATTATTATGTTAATATTATATCACAAACAATCATAGTATAAGAGTATCTTGACATATACGAGTAGTTTTATATAGTGTAATATAGAGGTGAAGTTAATGAACGGAAAACTAGTAAGTGTAATTCTTCCGATATATAACATCGAAAAAGATTATTTAAGACAATGTGTGGATTCGATTTTAAAACAAACATATAAAAATATTGAAATAATATTAGTGGATGATGGTTCAACTAATAATGTTTATGAAATTTGTTTAGAATATCAAAATAAAGATAGTAGAGTTAAAGCTATTAAACAAGAAAATGCGGGAGTTTCAGTAGCCAGAAATACCGGATTAAGTAACTCTAATGGAGAATATATCTGCTTTATAGATCCAGATGATTGGTTGGCTGATAATTATATTGAAAAATTATATGAAAGTATTGAACTAACCAAGAGTGATATTGCGGTATGTAATTGCTTTTTTGTAGATGATAATCAATATAAAGAAAATAACTTTTTACTTGGTGATAATAGGGTTCTTGCAGGAAATGAAAAAAATGAACTTTTATATCAACTAGTTGGTAAGAAAATTGCTTCGTATACAGCACCGCATATTTTAGTGGGTGTTCCATGGGCTAAAATTTATCGAAAGTCAATGTTAGATAAGCATAATTTAGAATTCATTCCTAAATTACGGAGAATGCAAGATAATGTATTTAATCAATATGCGTTTGAGTATGCAGAAAAAATTAGTTATATAACTGATAATTTGTATTACTATCGTAAAGATATGAATTCAGCATCAAATAAATATTCTGAAAATACAATTGAAAATTTTGAGAATTATTTTGATGAATCGTTTAAATATTTAAATCAATTTAAAAAAGAAAAACTTTTATACACAGCTCTATATATGAAGGAACTTACGAGCTTCAATTCATATTTTAGTCGTTATTTCTTCAATAAAGAACATGGTAAAACATATGTAGAAGTAAAGAGTGAAATAAATCAGCTATTGAATAGTGATAGATATATAGAAGCTATGAAAAATGTAGATTATAAATACTTGTATTTACAAGAAAAAATATTTGTATACTTATTAATTCATAGAAAATATAGATTATTAAAAATCCTGGTAGCTCTTAAAGCTTAAATATAGAGTTTTATTGGAATGACTAATATGAAAATGTTAAAGTTTAATATAGATATGTTTATGATAAAGAGATGGAATTAAATCTTAAATTAAATTTAAAAAAATCTCAGCAAATTACAAAAATATATGATATATTATAAAATGACTATAACATGATATTTAGTTAGGAGATATCTTTTGGAAAATAAAGTGAAGATTGTTGTGGCAACGCATAAGGAGTATACGATGCCACAGGATACAATGTATCTACCTATACAGGTAGGATCACAATTACATAAAACAATTGATTTAGGATATCAAAAAGATAATGATGGATTAAATATATCAGAAAAAAATGGCGGATATAGTGAGTTAACAGCATTATACTGGGCATGGAAGAACTTGGATGCCCAATTCATTGGGTTGGCGCATTATCGTCGTCATTTTGGATTATTAAAGAGTGCTGATAATGATCGCATGAAGCGTGTGATTTCAAAACGGGAACTTGAACCACTGTTAGATGATTATGATATTTTTGTTCCTAAGAAGCGTAACTATTATATCGAATCACTGTACTCACACTATGAACATACACATTACGCTAATCATTTAGACGAGACACGTCAGATTGTTGAGGATATGTATCCTGATTACCTTAAAACATATGATCGCGTGTTAAAAGGAACAACAGGATATATGTTCAATATGATGATTATGAAAAAAGAATTGCTAGATCAATATTGTGAATGGATGTTTTCGATTTTATTCGAATTAGAAAAACGTCTTGGAGCAGAAACCCTAGATGATTTCCAACAACGCTTCTATGGACGTGTTAGTGAAATTATCTTTAATGTCTGGCTTCAAAAAAATATTGAAGATGGTAAGATTGATAAAAATAGAATTAAAGAATTACCCTTAGTTTATATTGAAAAGGTGAACTGGTTTAAAAAAGGAGCCGCTTTTTTGAAAGCTAAGTTCTTTCATATTCGATATAAGGGGAGTTTTTAGAAAGATAACAGTTAGAAAAGGTAGCTGCTATCTTTTTTATTATATTTGAGAGGTATTAATCTTTAAGCGAGTAGGCTAAATTCTTTTAAAATTAACAAGAAACTGGGGAAAATATTTTTTCAAAATAGCAAAAATAAAAGCCTTAAAAAATTACGTTTCAAAAAACGTTGATTTCTTAAGGCTTTTTTGTTTGTGAATGATATGTTTATGTGGTTCTTTGTCAATTAATACTGATGAAGAAATCTAATTAAATATAGTCTAAAAAGTAGGTTCTTTGTCAATTAATACTGATGAAGAAATCTAATTAAATATAGTCTAAAAAGTAATGGTTAAGTAGCTTGTAG
>NZ_BAML01000057.1 GCF_000615845.1 Ligilactobacillus hayakitensis DSM 18933 = JCM 14209 | reverse complement strand
TTTGTTCTTTGAAAACTAAATATTAATTTATTTCTTGATAATTTTATTATTAAAACCGAGAACACCGCGTTTTAAAGAGTTTAAAAACAAGAATTAGTTCTTAATCGCAAAACTCATAACCATTATCGTAAGATAATAGAGGTTAAGTTATTAAGGGCGTATGGTGGATGCCTTGGCACTAGGAGCCGATGAAGGACGTGACTAACTGCGATATGCTTCGGGGAGTTGTAAGTAAACTGTGATCCGGAGATTTCCGAATGGGGAAACCCAGCAGGTTTTACCGCCTGTTATCGCTAAGTGAATTCATAGCTTAGTTGAAGGTAGACGTGGGGAACTGAAACATCTAAGTACCCACAGGAAGAGAAAGAAATTCGATTCCCTCAGTAGCGGCGAGCGAACAGGGAAGAGCCCAAACCAAGAAGCTTGCTTCTTGGGGTTGTAGGACTGAACATTTGAGTTACCAAGAAACGAAGTAGTGAATAACCTGGGAAGGTTAGCCAAAGAGAGTGATAGCCTCGTAAGCGAAACTTCGTTTCCTCAGTTCAGGATCCTGAGTACGGCGGGACACGTGAAACCCCGTCGGAATCCGGGAGGACCATCTCCCAAGGCTAAATACTACCTAGTGACCGATAGTGAACCAGTACCGTGAGGGAAAGGTGAAAAGCACCCCGGGAGGGGAGTGAAATAGTTCCTGAAACCATATGCCTACAAGTAGTCAGAGCTCGTTAATGAGTGATGGCGTGCCTTTTGTAGAATGAACCGGCGAGTTACGTTAGCATGCGAGGTTAAGGTGGAAAGACCGGAGCCGTAGCGAAAGCGAGTCTGAATAGGGCGCTTTAGTATGTTGACGTAGACCCGAAACCAGGTGACCTACCCATGTCCAGGTTGAAGGTGCGGTAAAACGCACTGGAGGACCGAACCCGTGTATGTTGAAAAATGCTGGGATGAGGTGTGGGTAGAGGTGAAATTCCAAACGAACTTGGAGATAGCTGGTTCTCTCCGAAATAGCTTTAGGGCTAGCCTCGGAGTTGAGAATCGTGGAGGTAGAGCACTGTTTGGACTAGGGGCCCATCTAGGGTTACTGAATTCAGATAAACTCCGAATGCCACTGATTTATATCCGGGAGTCAGACTGCGAGTGATAAGATCCGTAGTCGAAAGGGAAACAGCCCAGACCACCGATTAAGGTCCCTAAATATGTGTTAAGTGGAAAAGGATGTGGAATTGCACAGACAACTAGGATGTTGGCTTAGAAGCAGCCACCATTTAAAGAGTGCGTAATAGCTCACTAGTCGAGTGATCCTGCGCCGAAAATGTAACGGGGCTAAACACATTACCGAAATCGTGGATGTACCGTAAGGTACATGGTAGGAGAGCGTTCTAAGGGCGACGAAGCTAGACCGTAAGGACTGGTGGAGCGCTTAGAAGTGAGAATGCCGGTATGAGTAGCGAAAGACCAGTGAGAATCTGGTCCACCGTATGACTAAGGTTTCCTGGGGAAGGCTCGTCCTCCCAGGGTTAGTCGGGACCTAAGCCGAGGCCGAGAGGCGTAGGCGATGGATAACAGGTTGAGATTCCTGTACTAGTTAAACTTGTTTGAACAATGGAGGGACGCAGGAGGCTAAAGATGCGCACTGTTGGATATGTGCGTCCAAGCAATAAGTCTTTGAAAGAGTCAAATGCTTTTTCATCTAAGGACAAGTTGTGATGGGGAGCGAAATTAAAGTAGCGAAGTGATTGACGTCACACTGCCGAGAAAAGCTTCTAGTTAGAGTTTAATTACCCGTACCGCAAACCGACACAGGTAGTCGAGGCGAGTAGCCTAAGGTGAGCGAGAGAACTCTCGTTAAGGAACTCGGCAAAATGACCCCGTAACTTCGGGAGAAGGGGTGCTGAGCGCAAGCTCAGCCGCAGTGAATAGGCCCAGGCGACTGTTTATCAAAAACACAGGTTTCTGCAAAATCGTAAGATGAAGTATAGGGCTGACGCCTGCCCGGTGCTGGAAGGTTAAGAGGATGGGTTAGCATTCGCGAAGCTCAGAATTGAAGCCCCAGTAAACGGCGGCCGTAACTATAACGGTCCTAAGGTAGCGAAATTCCTTGTCGGGTAAGTTCCGACCCGCACGAAAGGCGTAACGATCTGGCACTGTCTCAACGAGAGACTCGGTGAAATTATAATACCCGTGAAGATGCGGGTTACCCGCGACAGGACGGAAAGACCCCATGGAGCTTTACTGTAGCTTGATATTGGGTGTTTGTATGACTTGTACAGGATAGGTAGGAGCCATTGAAGTCGGGACGCTAGTCTCGACAGAGGCGTTGGTGGGATACTACCCTCGTTATATGAACACTCTAACCCTCAGCGGCAATCACGCTGGGAGACAGTGTCAGGTGGGCAGTTTGACTGGGGCGGTCGCCTCCTAAAAGGTAACGGAGGCGCCCAAAGGTTCCCTCAGAATGGTTGGAAATCATTCGCAGAGTGTAAAGGCATAAGGGAGCTTGACTGCGAGACCTACAAGTCGAGCAGGGACGAAAGTCGGGCTTAGTGATCCGGTGGTTCCGTATGGAAGGGCCATCGCTCAACGGATAAAAGCTACCCTGGGGATAACAGGCTTATCTCCCCCAAGAGTTCACATCGACGGGAGGTTTGGCACCTCGATGTCGGCTCATCGCATCCTGGGGCTGTAGTCGGTCCCAAGGGTTGGGCTGTTCGCCCATTAAAGCGGTACGCGAGCTGGGTTCAGAACGTCGTGAGACAGTTCGGTCCCTATCCGTCGCGGGCGTAGGAAATTTGAGAGGATCTGTCCTTAGTACGAGAGGACCGGGATGGACATACCGCTGGTGTACCAGTTGTTCCGCCAGGAGCATCGCTGGGTAGCTAAGTATGGATGAGATAAACGCTGAAAGCATCTAAGTGCGAAACTCACCTCGAGATAAGATTTCCCATTACCTTGTGTAAGTAAGACCCCTGAAAGATGATCAGGTAGATAGGATAGAAGTGGAAGTGCGGTGACGTATGAAGCGGACTATTACTAATCGGTCGAGGACTTAACCAAGTATTATAATTAAAACGTAGTTTTCGGCAAAGAAATGAAATTAATATTTAGTTTTGAGAGAATGAATTCTTTCAACAAAATAGTGCGGTGA
>NZ_BAML01000058.1 GCF_000615845.1 Ligilactobacillus hayakitensis DSM 18933 = JCM 14209 | reverse complement strand
TAAATTTTGGGAGCAGCGTAAGTTTGGGGATGTATTTCAAAAAAATTCTGAAAAAAATAATTTCCAATTTTCAAAAGAAAAAACTATTACAATTGCATCAATGAAATTTAACGAAAATGGAAATAACGCCGCAGAAGAATCGTTAAAAAATTATAAAGTTCTTAGAATAGGTGACATAGCTTTTGAAGGTCATGCTAATAAAAAGTTTAAATTTGGCAGATTCGTGTTAAATGACATCGGAGCAGGAATTATGTCCCCTCGTTTTTCTACATTACGCCCCGTATTTAATATTAATATTAAGTATTGGAAATACTATATTCATAATGACCATATAATGAAAACTAAGCTGGTAAAATCAACTAAACTTGGAACGATGATGAATGAGCTAGTTACACAAGAATTTTTAAATCAAACTTTTAAAGAGCCTCAAAAAATTGAACAAGAAAAAATCGGAAACATACTATTTCTATTAGATAAAAACATAACTCTTCATCAACGAAAATTAGAACTATTGAAGCAAAATAAAAAATTCTTTCTTCAAAAGATGTTTCCTAAAGATGGAGAAAAAATTCCTGAAATAAGATTCTCTGAGTTTGATAAGGATTGGGAACAAAAGAAGTTAAAAAATATTGGAAACACATTTACTGGATTATCAGGAAAAACTAAAGAAGATTTTGGACATGGGGATGCAGAGTATATAACATACATGAATGTATTTTCTAATCCTATTTCTAACTTAACTGGTACTGATAAAATTGAAATTGATAAAAAGCAAAATGAGGTAAAGTATGGAGATGTTCTATTTACAACCTCTTCTGAAACTCCCGAGGAAGTAGGAATGTCTTCAGTATGGTTAGGTAACTCATCTAATATATACTTAAATAGTTTTTGTTTTGGATTTAGACCCACTAAAAAAATTGATCCATATTATCTAGGATACTTGCTGAGATCTCAGACTGTTAGAAGAAAGATTATGGTATTAGGTCAAGGTATTTCAAGATATAATATTTCTAAAAATAAATTGGTAGATATTTCAATTACTGTGCCAAGCTATGAGGAACAACAAAAAATAGGCATGTCCCTTAATAATCAAGATATGCGTATTACTGATCAAATTCAAAATATCAAAAGATTAAAACTCCTAAAGAAACATCTTCTAAACAAATTATTCATTTAACATATAAATAAACCCTCCTAGAATAATATTTGTGGGCAATAAATATATTCTAGGAGGTTTTCTTATGCCAAGAAAATATATCAGTACTAAACTTTTTTACAAATACTATATGGAATGGATTCATATATATAAGGTTGGAGCAGTTAGGCAAGCAACGCTTGAAAAATACTACCTTACTCAACGGAAATTAAAGGCTATTGCGCCCAATCTTCATATGAACGAACTAGATCGTAAATCTTATCAATTGATATTGAATAAGTATGCTGAAACTCATGAAAAGCAAACAACGCTAGATTTTCATCATCATTTAAAAGCGGCAATTATAGATGCAGTTGACGATGGCTTCATTCGAACTGACCCTACTCGCAGAGCTATAATCAAAGGTAAAGCCGCAAGTAAAAAGAAAAAGAAATATCTTAATTTATTTGAATTGCAACTACTTTTAAACGACTTAGATTTAAATACAGAGTTGAATTGGGATTGGTTCATCCTTTTAGTTGCTAAGACAGGCTTGCGTTTTTCAGAAGCTCTTGCTTTAACTCCTGCGGATTTTGATTTTGTAAATCAACAAATTATTATCAATAAATCTTGGAACTACAAGTATTCAATAGGCGAATTTCAGCCAACTAAGAATCCTACGTCAAAAAGAAAAGTAACAGTTGATTGGAAGCTAATGAATCAATTTCAAAATCTAATTCGTAATTTAGATCCAGATTGGCCAATCTTTGTTGAAAGAGGTAAAAAAATATTTAATTCAACCATTAACAAGGTTTTACTACGTCATTGTGATGCTGTTAATATTCCAATTATTTCAATTCATGGACTAAGACATACCCATGCATCTTTATTACTTTTTGAAGGTGTATCTGTAATTAGTGTTTCAAAGCGCTTAGGACATGCTAATGTATCTACAACCCAAGAAACATATTTGCATATAATTCAAGAGTTAGAAAATAAGGATAACGACAAAATTTTACGTCATTTATCAATGATATAAAATAAAACCTCATTAACTTTTTATTAAAGTTGATGAGGTTTTATTTTTAAATGAATAATTTATTTAGTAAAAATTTCTTTAAATTTTGCAATTTTTCTAGTTTGTTTTGATGAAGGGTTATGAGTGAATTTACCTTTTCAATGTGAGTTCCAATCTTTTTCTGTTCATCATTACTAGGAAAGTTCCATTTTAAATTCTTAAAATCAGAATAACTGATACTGCGACCATCTCGAATTCCATACGTTACTTTCACTAAACTTTTGATGAATCTTTGAGATATAAATATATTTTTCCAAAAATAAAAATTTTGATTACTATCTAAAAAACGAATTACAGTATATGCAGGTGAAGTAATTCCTTCAACTTTAGAAGCAGCAAATCCGCCTTGAAAAGATCGTAAATGAATTACAAAATCTCCTGGTTGAACCCTTTTATAACCTTTTTCACTAGATTTATCATGTTGGATATTATGTCCACTATCAGACCTCAAAACCATTCCAGCATCCTGCGTAGCAGAAATAACTGGTAAATGAGGGTGTCCTTTATCAGATATAGATTTAAATATATCCCCAAACTTACGTTGCTCCCAATCATTATTAAATTCAGAGAATCTTATTTCGGGATTTTTTTCCCTGTTTTTAGGAAACATCTTTTGCAACAAGAATTTTTTATTTTGCTTTAATAGTTCTAATTTTCGTT
>NZ_BAML01000059.1 GCF_000615845.1 Ligilactobacillus hayakitensis DSM 18933 = JCM 14209 | reverse complement strand
CAAACAATATATTTCGGGCATTGAAAAACCAAAATTTGAATTAAATAACGTTACTGACTGATATTGTTGAGCGATCAACTTGTTAGTAACAAAGGGTGCTTGTCAACCACCCAAACGTAGCCACATTAAGGTAGGAGATTAGGCTTGCCTAACCATTTGAACTACTGACACGCAAGTGTCGTGAGTTACAAGCCCCCGAACTTGTTCGGGGGTAGTTGACACTATATGTATCAATCAAAAAGGAGAAACAAAATGAAACGTTCATATTATAAAGTATTTATTGGACGCTTAACTTCAATTCGTTTGTACTTTGCACCGAATTTAAAAATCGCAAAACACTTAAAAATCTTGCGTAATGATGGTTGGGATAAGCGCGCTATTCGCTATTATATTGGTAGTATCGCTTATCGTTTACACCAAAATGATTCGATTGATTATTCATTTGAACAAGCACATGAAGTTGGATCAGACCTATACGCGGGGATGTTAGCGAACTCTAATCTTTCCCCTAAAGAAAAATTAGCTTTAATGTTAGACAAACATTTGGGGGCTAAAATTGATAATTTAGCTTTTTGCAACTTAATCCTCCTGGAGCATTTAAGATGCGCAATGCCATTTCACCGTTAAGTCCTTACTTTGTTTTAATACGTGATTTGGTAATTCAAGCTTTTCACCGTACTAAAGAAAAAAGTTTGAATGGCTCTGATTTAGGTAAAAAAATCCACTTATTTAGAAGTCAATTAGATTTAACTTACATTACATATATTCGTCAATATTTTGGATTACGAAGTCGTCTAAGACCAAACGCCACTGATTTTGATAGACTGCAAGAATTTATGTTTGATAATAAAGTTGAAGCGGACTATTCAACTGGATCAAGTTTTCACAATCGTTTCCACGATGAATTTACTTATCCTAAAAACATGAAGGTCCAATTGATGAAAGATTCGAAAAAACGCCGCTTAAATAATGGCCGCATGGTCGAATTTATCATCAACCTGGATACTTTGAACTTTGAATCTGAATGGGATGCTTATGCTAAACACATGAAAGATGGTAAAGTGATTGCCGATGCGAAATTATATAGCGATGAAGAATTGCGGATGATCGCTAACACCGAATCATTTAACTACGGTTTACCTTACGGGGGCAAGGAAAATCACGTGCCGCGCTACTACAAGCAAACCCACAACACCATGGATGTTAAGCACCCTGCTGACCCTGCTTTACGTCGTCAAGCAACGAAATATTATCGTTTCCAAAAAGATTACAATAAAGGTGGCCGTTACGCTGATATCGTTAAAAACGGTCTTGTCGATATTAAAGCCTGGCAAAAAGTGCCCCTTCAAAAGCGTCAAGCTACTTATGATAAATATGTCGCAGCACTGCAAGCAAACAAAGCAAGTAATCAAGGAATCGCCCAATTCTTACAAAAATAACGAAAAGGAAGATAGTTTTTTCTATCTTCTTTTTTTGGTATACTGAATTGTTAGATAACTTAAATTTTAGAAAAGAGGGATATTGTGCAAAAATTAAAAGGAAACTTAATTTTGACGGTCGTTGCGATTATTTGGGGAATTGCATTTGTTGCCCAAGATACCGCCAGTCAGCATGTCGGCGCTTTTACTTTTAATGCTGCAAGAAATATTTTAGCAACCTTAAGTTAGGAATTTTAGTCTTAAAAAAACACCAAAGCATTCCGAAAAAACAAAAACTTATCTCCAAAAAAGATTGGATCGCCGGATTTTGGATTGGCTTTATCTTATTTATCGCTGAATTCTTACAACAAACCGGGATTGGTAGTTATCCCCCAAGTGCCGCTGCTTCTGGCAGATCGGGGTTCATTACTTCGATATATGTCGTTATCGTGGCGCTTTGTGCGTGGTTTATTGGCCGTAATCGTAATCCGATTATCTTTTTGGCGGTTTTGTTTGGGTTAGCGGGGATGTATTTTCTTTGCATTACCAACAGCTTAAATAACATTTATTTTGGCGATATCTTGAATTTTCTCTCCGCGTTTGCGTTTGCGGGCCACATTTTAGTGATTGATTATTATCGTAATCATGATAGTTTAATCATTTCTTGGCTCCAATTTATTTTTGCGGGTGGGTTCGCCTTGATTCTCGCCCTTTTCATCGAGCATCCCGCCCTCACTGATATCTTGCAAGCGGCTTTACCAATCGCATATGCAGGGATTATTTCAAGCGGCGTGGGGTATACATTACAAATTATCGGGCAAAAATATGCCGATCCAACGGCTTCATCAATCATTTTAAGTACCGAAGCAGTCTTTTCTGCCATCGCAGGTTGGCTAATTTTAAATCAAGTAATGTCCCCTCGCGAAATCTTTGGCGCAACCTTAGTCTTTGCCGCCGTGATTATCGCGCAAATCCCTGATATCATTAAATTTTCAAAAAAATCACTATAAAAAATCCTTGTACACGCAATTTTGAGTTGCTGCACAAGGATTTTTTATTGCTCTAATTCGTTGTCCCAAGCAAGAATACCGCCTTCAACGTTATAAATTTTATGCCCTAATTCGGTTAATAAATTGGCGACTTGCCTAGAACGATTGCCTGAACGACACATCAAGTAATATATTTGGTCTTGTTCAAGTTCATCTTTCCAATGGCGTAATTGACTCATTGGCTTATTGATAGCGCCTTTAACATGACCTTCAATAAATTCAAAGGGTTCTCTAACATCGATAAGATTTATCTTTTCTTCTTTTAGTTTTTGTGCTAATTGCTTTGTATTAACTGTTTGCACGCTTTTTACCTCTCTTTTTGGCTTATTTTTTTATC
>NZ_BAML01000060.1 GCF_000615845.1 Ligilactobacillus hayakitensis DSM 18933 = JCM 14209 | reverse complement strand
TAACGAGCTTGCAAGTGAGGGCTATCCCTCCAGTGGTTAAAACCACTGGTATCCCGCCCTAAAATCAATGAAGTGTGCAAATATTAAGGCTGGCAGTTTTAAACGCTACATTTTCATAATGCTCATACCGTGAAAAAATATATAGTATATTCAGTCGATAATGATGTTTTTTCGGCGTTCAACATATAAAAGGTGTGAAAAAAATACTCAAATTCAAAATAATTTATATAACTTTTTTGTGAAAAGTTATGTACAATGGGGTATTTATTTTTGTATAATATTATTTGTAGGGGGCGATTTATTTTTAAATTGTCTCTTACCCGATAAGGTGGGATTTGTCGGGTATCTTAGGTTGTGTATATTGTAGAGTGTATACATATACTATGAGATCAAAACGTATTATACAGTATGATTCATGTTAATTTTGTTGGGAAAATTGAATTTTATTCAGTTTTTTGGTTGTTATTTCTTTAACATGGGTTATTGAAGCTAGGATTTATCCTGGCTTTTTTTGTAGCATAGAGTCGATGATTGAATTAAAAGGAAGTATGAAAACTATTTCGAATTATATGATTAGTAAGTGGGGGATGGAAGCTTTGGGGCCATTCAAGATTGAATGGTTTGCCAGCAAGATTACATAAACAATTCCCAATGATTACGCATGAAAAATTCTCGGAATATACCGCAAGTGTCAGTCACTTGCAAACTGTGTGGCTGATGTTAGGATTATTTATCGTTGTCTTTTTAGTGTTAGCCGATATTGGTTTACATCAAATCGAAAGCGATACGCGTTCAAGTTAAGCACTAAAAATATAGTCTGATGGTCAAACGACTGTCGGGCTATTTTTTTGTGGAAATTTTGGGGTAAATATAAAAAAATTTAGGAGAGATATTGGTGAAACAGTTAATGTCAATGGTGGTTTATCTATAAAATTATATATAAAGTTTACAAAAAGTATATTGGTGTGATATAGTTTGTTTTTGTGATTCACGATAAATATGGACTTTGTCTTTAAAGGGGGATGAAGATTAAAGTTCGAAAGTAAACAAAATAGGTATAAATTTCAAGATGATATACATTGTATGTATAGCTAATTTTAATTAGACAAAAAGTATAACGAAAAAATTCCTGATGAGAGAAAAAATTGAGAAGGGAATTTTGAAGTGGTTTCTAAAAATAACAGTCATATATATAAGCAAAAAATGGATCGCAAGGATTTTAGATATTCGATTAGAAAATTGAATGTTGGAGTTGCTTCGGTTTTAGTCGGGATAACGTTTGGATTGGGGGCAATGAGTGCCCAAAAGGTGGCGGCCGCTGAAATTTCAGATAATCAAGCATCAACCTTAATGCCAGCGCCGACAAGTGAACAAAGCAAACGCCAAGCGATAGTTGAAATAACTAATAATCAAAAAGAAAATCCCCAACAAACCGATGACATGTTAGAGGAAAATAAAATCCAAATCAAGGCAGCTCAAGCTGAAGTTAACTTGAATCAAGCGCAAGGAAATTTAAATGATGTCGCTGAAGTAAAAAATACGGTATTTAATGGTAATAAAACGGGATGGAATCAAAAGTATTGGCCCCAATTAGCGGTTGAAGTCCAAGAAATTTTATACAATGATGGCAGATCCATCGTTTATCGCGACAAAAATGATAAAGTCGTTGTCATGGAGCGTATAGGAAATAGTGGCAAATATAGACCGAAAAAAAGAAATACTGATGAGTTATTGAGAAGGATATTTGGTTTTGATCATAGTGCGCCAATCATAAACCTTTCAGCAACTATCAAGAACATGGGGTTGGAAAATGATTTTTATGAAGACACTGAAAATCAGGTAGGTTACTACAGTATTTCAAAGGCGTCAATTAGTAAAATGACAGCTGATAAAATTGTTGCGATAGATTATTTAGATGATTTCTTTAGAGTGCCGTTAAGCAAGCACCTCCAAATTCTTGATGAAAATAAGCAGGTGGTTAATCCTGAAGAGATGTTGGCTAAAAAACTCTACAAAGTGTTGTTATTTGCGACTGATATGGCCAACTTAACTTCAATGAAGAGTTTTAATGTTGTGCTCGGGAAGATGGCGGATAAGAGTAAAGCAGTTGTTGATAAGACAGAATTGAAAAATGTAATCGCAAATCGAAGTATAATTGTCAATAAAAATCAAATTACCTTAGATGATGGGACAAGCGTTATACTTGATCCAGCTGATAAAGCCATGTTGGTAGATATTATAATTGAGGCTGAAAAGGTCTTAGATGATCAAAATGCGAGTCAAGATAAAGTGGATTACGCTAAACGAAATTTGGAAGCTGCGGTCGAGGCTATCAAAGAAAAAGCGAAACAAAAAGCTAACGAATTAAATAATGTTGAGGAAATGCCAAATCAAAACGAAACTAAACCTAGTAGCGGCAAGGGAAGTTTTGTGGTTGATATTCCCAAGGACAATCCAACCGATGAAAAAACAGGGAAGGATTCAAATGAAGAAACTCCAGTGGTGACACAAGTGCCAAGCGATTATCCAACATATGACTTACCTGAAGCGGCAGTGCCAGAGATAACAGAAGTACCAAAAGACTATCCAACGTACGATTTACCGGAAGCAGCAGTACCAGAGATAACAG
>NZ_BAML01000061.1 GCF_000615845.1 Ligilactobacillus hayakitensis DSM 18933 = JCM 14209 | reverse complement strand
TTATAAAGATTATGCAAGTGAAGTCCAAAGTCAAGTATCAGAACACACAGTATCAACTGAAGAATTTAAATCAGTGTCAGAAGCAGTATCTAATAGTTTGGCAACTTCAAAATCACAAGCAGATTCAGTAATGAGTTCAGTAAGTGAAAGTGCCTCAACATCCCTTGAAACAAGCAAATCTGAAGTAGAATCATTATCAGAAAGTGCAAGTAAGTCAACAGTTGAATCACAAAGCAAGAGCGAAAGTGGCGTAACAAGTTTAACTTCTGAAGAAGAAAACCAAAGTAATTTGGCTAAATCAGCATCAGAAGCACAAAGTGAATCTGTTAAGTCAGCAAGCGAAACAGCTAGCCAATCAGTAAATGATCGTCAAAGCACAACGGAAGCACAATCAAAACAAGCTTCAGAAAGCTTATCAAGATACTGGCATGATTCAGCAAGCCAAAGTGCAAGCAAGTCAACGGAAGAATCTAACTCAACATCGACAGAAGTATCAGATTCAGCAAATCAATCACTAGCGCAAAGTGAATCTGAATCATACAAGAACTACGCAAATGAAGTTCAAAGTCAAGTATCAGAACACTCAGTATCAACTGAAGAATACCAATCAGTGTTAGAAGCAGTATCTAATAGTTTGGCAACTTCAAAATCACAAGCAGATTCAGTAATGAGTTCAGTAAGTGAAAGTGCCTCAAATTCACTTGAAACAAGTAAGTCTGAAGTAGAATCATTATCAGAAAGTGCAAGCAAGTCAGCCTTTGAATCACAAAGTAAGAGTGCAAATGGAGTAACAAGCTTAACTGCGGAAGAAGAACAACAAAGTAATTCAGTTAAATCAGCTTCAGAATCTCAAAGTGAATCTGTTAAGGCAGCAAGCGAAAAGGCAAGTCAATTAGTAAATAATCGCCAAAGCACAACGGAAGCACAATCAAAACAAGCATCAGAAAGCTTATCAAAATATTGGCATGACTCAGCATCAACAAGCGCAAGCAAGTCAACTGAAGAATCAAACTCAACATCGACAGAAGTATCAGATTCAGCAAATCAATCACTAGCGCAAAGTGAATCTGAATCATACAAGAACTACGCAAATGAAGTGCAAAGCCAAGTATCAGAACACTCAGTATCAACTGAAGAATTTAAATCAGTGTCAGAAGTAGTATCTAATAGTTTGGCAACTTCAAAATCAGAAGCAGATTCAGTAATGAATTTGGTAAGTGAAAGTGCCTCAACATCACTTGAAACAAGTGAATCTGAAGTGAAATCATTATTTGAAAGTGCAAGCAAGTCAGCCTTTGAATCACAAAGTAAGAGTGCAAATGGAGTAACAAGCTTAACTGCAGAAGAAGAACAACAAAGTAATTCAGTTAAATCAGCTTCGGAAGCTCAAAGTGAAAAAGTAAGCACAGACTCAGCAAACGCAAGTCAATCAGTACATGATCGTCAAAGTACAACAGAAGCGCAATCAGTTGAAGCATCAGAAAGCTTATCAAGATACTGGCATGATTCAGCAAGTATTTCCGTAAGCAAATCAACCGAAGAATCAAACTCAGCTTCAACAGAAGCTTCAGAATCAGCAAGTCAATCACTAGACCAAAGTGAATCTGAATCATACAAGAACTACGCAAATGAAGTGCAAAGTCAAGTGTCAGAACATTCTGAATCAACTGAAGAATTTGAATCAGTATCAGAAGCAGTATCAAAGAGCTTGGAAACATCTAAGTCAGAAGTTGACTCAGTGATGAACTCTGCGAGTGAAAGTACATCAACATCACTTGAAACAAGCAAATCTGAAGTAAAATCATTATCTGAAAGTGCAAGCAAGTCAACATCAGTTTCTGAAAGCAAGAGTGAAGCTGGAGTAACAAGTTTAACTGCAGAAGAAAAACAACAAAGTAATGCGGCTAAGTTAGCATCAGAAGCACAAAGTGAATCTGTTAAGGCAGCAAGCGAAAAGGCAAGTCAATCAGTAAATGATCGCCAAAATACAACTGAATCAGCATCAACAAGTGCATCAGAAAGCTTATCAAAATATTGGCATGACTCAGCATCAACAAGCGCAAGCAAGTCAACTGAAGAATCAAACTCAGCTTCAACAGAAGTTTTAGATTCAGCAAGTCAATCACTAGACCAAAGTGAATCTGAATCATACAAAGATTACGCAAGTGAAGTCCAAAGCCAAGTATCAGAACACACAGTATCAACTGAAGAATTTAAATCAGTGTCAGAAGCAGTATCTAATAGTTTGGCAACTTCAAAAGCACAAGCAGATTCAGTAATGAACTCTGCGAGTGAAAGTGCCTCAACATCACTTGAAACAAGTAAATCCGAAGTGGGATCATTATCAGAAAGCGCAAGCAAGTCAACAGTTGAATCACAAAGCAAGAGTGAAGCTGGCGTAACAAGCTTAACTGCAGAAGAAGAACAACAAAGTAATTCAGTTAAATCAGCTTCAGAAGCACAAAGTGAATCTGTTAAGGCAGCAAGTGAAACAGCTAGTCAATCAGTAAATGATCGCCAAA
>NZ_BAML01000062.1 GCF_000615845.1 Ligilactobacillus hayakitensis DSM 18933 = JCM 14209 | reverse complement strand
CTTATGGAGGATTAGCTCAGCTGGGAGAGCATCTGCCTTACAAGCAGGGGGTCACAGGTTCGAACCCTGTATCCTCCATTTTTTGGTTCATTGGTCTAGTTGGTTAGGACGCCTGCCTGTCACGCAGGAGACCACCGGTTCGAATCCGGTATGGACCGTTTTTTTTATGCAAATAAAGAATTGGCTCGGTAGCTCAGTTGGTAGAGCAAAGGATTGAAGCTCCTTGTGTCGGCGGTTCGATTCCGTCCCGCGCCATTATGGAAGGGTAGCGAAGTCTGGCTAAACGCGGCGGACTGTAAATCCGCTCCTTCGGGTTCGGTGGTTCGAATCCACTCCCTTCCATTTTTATTATAGGGATATAGTTAAACGGTATAACTACGGTCTCCAAAACCGTCATTGTGGGTTCGATTCCTACTATCCCTGTTTTTTAATATAATGATGGCGAAAGTGGTGAAGTTGGTTAACACACCGGATTGTGGCTCCGGCATGCGCGGGTTCGAATCCCGTCTTTCGCCCTTTTTATTTTTACTAGTATAGCCAAGCGGACTAAGGCAAAGGACTTTGACTCCTTAATCGTTGGTTCGAATCCAACTGCTATGTAAAAATAATTTATGGCGGTATAGCCAAGTGGTAAGGCAGAGGTCTGCAAAACCTTTATCACCGGTTCAAATCCGGTTACCGCCTTAATTAAGCTATATGTTTTCAAAAACCAAAGATGATATTATTCATCTTTGGTTTTTTATTTTTTCTTATTACAAAACAAAAATTGCGGTTCATAAAAATAAACCCATGATAATATTTTGTTTCAACCAAAAATTATGGTTCTATAATATTCTGTACTGATGATAATTTTAAAATGTATTTTAAAATTATCATCAGTATTTTTTTGGTGTAAAATCGTACAAAAAAGAGAAGTCGACTGAACCTCGGTTTCTCTAAAGATGAAAAGCCTTTATTTATGGGAGTTTGTAAACAAAAATTCATCTGTAAGAATTGTCGTTCAACTCGTGTATTCAATATTTCTGGTGTTGAAGAACATTGTTCTATCTCAAACAATATTAAACAACAGAGTATTGTTAATTTTAAGAAAAATATATCCATGAAAGATACTGCTTTTGATTACCACGTTTCTAGCAATACTGTCCAAAGATGTCTTGAATCTACCGCAGGCACTCTAAATATTAAAGAAAAATGCGCAAAAAAATAACGGCTAAGCAGCTTGTTTTAAAATCTACTTAACCATTATCTTTTTGAATATATTTAATTAAATTTCTTTACCAGTATTAATTGACAAAGAGCTAAAATTATCATGGGCTTATTGAATTGGATTATCTAACTATTAATTAAATGGATCCCAAACGTATTTAGCACGAGGACCACCAATTAATTTAGGGCGTGATCCTAAATAGGTAGTGTGGGCATGACCGATTGTTTTGATACTAGTTCTAATTGGAATTTGCACAAATTTGACATGCATTCCAATAGATGTATCCCCGATATCCATACCTCCATTGGCGATGACGTGTTCAACTTCGACTGGATTTTTAAATATTTCAAAGGCAGCAATTTGTCCGGCTCCTCCAGCATGAATAGAAGGGTAAACTGAAACAACCTCTAAATTCAATTGATCAGCGATTTCTTTTTCTACTACAAGTGCTCGATTTAAATGTTCGCATCCCTGCACAGCTAAATAGACATTTTTCTGTTTTAGTCTATGGTAAAGAGTATTAACGATAATTCTACCAATTTCTATATTTGATTGTTTTCCAATATGTTTGCCTTGAACTTCACTTGTACTTAATCCCAATACAAAAATATCGCCTTTTTTTAAAGGATTTTGAGCTAAGAATTCGTTAATACCATCTGAAATTTGAGTTTTAATTTTTTCTAGTTCCATCATTTCCTCCTAAGCATCCAAATATCATTATAACCTATATTAGAGAATATTTTACTTAAATTTAACAAATGTGATTTATATAATTA
>NZ_BAML01000063.1 GCF_000615845.1 Ligilactobacillus hayakitensis DSM 18933 = JCM 14209 | reverse complement strand
GCTGTGTAGGTTTCCGTAATATTCCTTAGAAAGGAGGTGATCCAGCCGCAGGTTCTCCTACGGCTACCTTGTTACGACTTCACCCCAATCATCTGTCCCACCTTAGACGGCTAGCTCCTAAAAGGTTACCCCACCGGCTTTGGGTGTTACAAACTCTCATGGTGTGACGGGCGGTGTGTACAAGGCCCGGGAACGTATTCACCGCGACATGCTGATTCGCGATTACTAGCGATTCCGACTTCATGTAGGCGAGTTGCAGCCTACAATCCGAACTGAGAATGACTTTAAGAGATTAGCTAAACCTCGCGGTCTCGCGACTCGTTGTATCATCCATTGTAGCACGTGTGTAGCCCAGGTCATAAGGGGCATGATGACTTGACGTCGTCCCCACCTTCCTCCGGTTTGTCACCGGCAGTCTCGCCAGAGTGCCCAACTTAATGCTGGCAACTGACAACAAGGGTTGCGCTCGTTGCGGGACTTAACCCAACATCTCACGACACGAGCTGACGACAGCCATGCACCACCTGTCACTTTGTCCCCGAAGGGAAAGCTTGATCTCTCAAGTGGTCAAAGGATGTCAAGACCTGGTAAGGTTCTTCGCGTTGCTTCGAATTAAACCACATGCTCCACCGCTTGTGCGGGCCCCCGTCAATTCCTTTGAGTTTCAACCTTGCGGTCGTACTCCCCAGGCGGAATGCTTATTGCGTTAGCTGCGGCACTGAAGGGCGGAAACCCTCCAACACCTAGCATTCATCGTTTACGGCGTGGACTACCAGGGTATCTAATCCTGTTTGCTACCCACGCTTTCGAACCTCAGCGTCAGTTACAGACCAGAGAGCCGCTTTCGCCACTGGTGTTCTTCCATATATCTACGCATTTCACCGCTACACATGGAGTTCCACTCTCCTCTTCTGCACTCAAGTCTTCCAGTTTCCAATGCTATTCTCCGGTTAAGCCGAAGGCTTTCACATCAGACTTAAAAAACCGCCTGCGTTCCCTTTACGCCCAATAAATCCGGATAACGCTTGCCACCTACGTATTACCGCGGCTGCTGGCACGTAGTTAGCCGTGACTTGCTGGTTAGATACCGTCAACTGATGAACAGTTACTCTCATCAGTGTTCTTCTCTAACAACAGAGCTTTACGATCCGAAGACCTTCTTCACTCACGCGGCGTTGCTCCATCAGGCTTTCGCCCATTGTGGAAGATTCCCTACTGCTGCCTCCCGTAGGAGTTTGGGCCGTGTCTCAGTCCCAATGTGGCCGATCAACCTCTCAGTTCGGCTACGCATCATCACCTTGGTAGGCCGTTACCCCACCAACTAGTTAATGCGCCGCGGGTCCATCCAGAAGCGATAGCAGAACCATCTTTCATCTAAGAACCATGCGGTTCTTAGAGATATGCGGTATTAGCACCTGTTTCCAAGTGTTATCCCCCTCTTCTGGCAGGTTACCCACGTGTTACTCACCCGTCCGCCACTCAACTTTCTTACGGTGATGCAAGCATCGGTGTAAGAAAGTTGCGTTCGACTTGCATGTATTAGGCACGCCGCCAGCGTTCATCCTGAGCCAGGATCAAACTCTCAATTTAAATAAGTTTGTGACTCATTATTATTTATACTAGCGAATTGACTTCGCAAATGTTTGCTCTTATAAATAAGAGACCCTACACATTTGTTTCATCGAAACTTTGTTCAGTTTTCAAAGATCTA
>NZ_BAML01000064.1 GCF_000615845.1 Ligilactobacillus hayakitensis DSM 18933 = JCM 14209 | reverse complement strand
TGAAGTGAACCCTGTCAAGTAGACAATAAAAAAAACAAAATAGTATTATGCAGCCTGATTCCTATATTCAAATGGAGTCAGGCTATTTAATTTCCATTGATAACGTTGCTTATTATAATATTTAACATAGTTATCTATTGATGTTACTAAGTCTTCATATAATTTAAATTTCTTACCATTATATGCTTCATCTTTATAATGACTCCAAAAACTTTCCATTGGTGCATTATCAATACATTTACCTACACGTGACATACTTTTTTGAATTCCATATTCTAATAAAACATTTGAATATTGATATGAAGTATACTGGTAACCTCGATCACTATGCAATATTGGCTTTGCTCCCGGATTTGCTCTCAAAGCTTTTTCGATTGTGTTTAAAACTAATACGTTATCATTTTTCTTACTTACTTCATAAGCAATAATTTCTCCACCATATAAGTCTTTAACTGCACTCAAATAAGCCTTTTGACCATTACCATAACTTAGATAGGTGACGTCCGTCACCCATTTCTGATTAGGTCTATCAGCTTTAAATTTACGATTTAAAATATTTTCTGCAGTTTCTTGTTCTGATGAAACAGTATATATCCTGCGTTTACGTCTAATTATTGATGCAATTCCAATTTTTCTCATCAATCGCCGTACACGTTTATGATTTACCTTAAGTCCATAATCACGTCGTACTTTCATTGTTAAAGTACGATATCCAGCTCTTTGATTACTAATGATAAATTCATCTTTAAGAACTCTCATTATATACTTATTTAATCTTTCTGCTTTAGATTCTGTAGTATTTTTCCACTTATAATATCCGGAACGTGAAATCCTTAAATATGTACATAGTGCTTTTACCGTCATTATTTTTGGATATTCTTTACAAAGTTCATCTATAGCCTGAAACTTAAGCCTTTTACTTACTTCTTCACCACCTTTTGTAGGGCGTACAATTTTTTTAAGATCATATTCTCCATTTCTTTTTCAGCTAATTTTTCTTTAAGTTTAATAATCTCAAGTTTTTGTCGTTCTTTTTCGGATAAACTTTTTACATCGCGATTCTTTAAATTTTTTCCACGTCTGTCTTTAAGACCTTCTATTCCTGAATCATTAAATTTTCTAACCCAATTATATATTTGATTATAAGATACATTATATTCCTTACATGCCCAGGCATAATCATTGCCTTTGGCAATGGTATTCTTCACAATTGCAATTCTTTCTTCTAAAGTTGTTTTACGTGCAGATGTCATTCTTGTTGTTCCTCCAGTAGTAGTACTACTGGTATTATACTTATAAATCCATTGCCTTAAAAGTGAATGATTAGAAATATTGTATTTATCGCAACATTCAGGCATTGAACCTTTGCCATCTAAATAATATTGGACAGCAGCTTCTTTTAATTCCTTAGGATATTTTTTCCAAGTATGTGATTCTTTTAATCCATCTATACCGTTATGCTTGTACTTACTAACCCATCTACGAATTGTAACTCCGTTAGCACCAGTAATTTTTTGAATTTCACAAATTCGATGCTTTCCAGAAAGAAGCATTTCTACGCTTTTTATTTTAACTTCTAACGAATATTTAACCCTTTTTGACATACAAAAACTCCCTCCAGAATAGATACAGAATTTTATTTATTTCTGTGTCTACTCTAAAGGGAGCATATCA
>NZ_BAML01000065.1 GCF_000615845.1 Ligilactobacillus hayakitensis DSM 18933 = JCM 14209 | reverse complement strand
AAGAGTAATAAATTTGGATATACAAGACAATATCATATTTCTTTAAGTTATCAACAAATAGAATTGTACGAAAAAGCAATAAAAACACAAAATGAGTTATATCAATTTGCGTTGAAGTACTTATATAAGACCTATGGTCGTAAACATATTGGAAGACCGTTGCCTTTTGGACAAGGAATAAACTATCTTAATAATAAAATTAAGGCAATGTTTATTAAAGAAAAATACGACTTAAAACGTTGGAATGTTAAGAAACTAGGATTATCTTCTCACGCTGCCGACGAGTTTTTGAAAACAATTTTTACTAATTTTTCTCAATATCGTAAGAGATTAGAACAAGCAGGGCAAATGTCAGATGTTGAAAAATATAATCTCAGAATGAATGTTACTAAAGATAAAAATGGGAAACACAAAAATCCTAAACATCGTTCATGGTATCGTAAAGGTTCAATGAGTTTTCTACGGAATAATAACACATTTAGGACAATCACTTCACAAAAATTACCTAATGGCAATACAAAATTGGTTTCACCACACCATTTAAATGTAGCCGATTTTGGAAAAATAATAGTATTTGAGAATTTAAAGAACATTAATTTTGAAGAGATAGCTTTAACTAAGATTAAAAGGTTGCCAGATAACACATTTAGACTACAAATAACTTTTACTCGTGAAAAGCAACGCATTTCTCAAAATAAAGTTGTTGGTGCAGATTGGAACATGTTTAAAAATGAAGTATTTAGAACTTCTGAAAATAAAATAATAGCAATACCTAAGGATATTGTGAAAAAAGCTAATGAATTAGAAGTAGAAAAAGATAAATTTAAATCTTTAAGAGATAGAGAATACAACAAGCGTGGTAAAACTGCTTTATGGCAAAAAGTATCAACGTAAACAAGCAAAATTAAGTGCTAAAAGAGCTAATATTTTAACTGAAACATATAGAGAATTAGCACATGAATTAGTCGATGGCTTCGATACTATTATCATTGAAAAAATAGATGCTTTTGAGATGAGAAAACGTAGTTCGTCAATGAATAAAGCACAAAATACAGGTAAGAATAAGAGATTAGCTTTAATCAAACCTTATGAATTATCAAAGATTATAGAGTCGTTAGTAAACAAGCAAAATAAAACTCTTATTAAAGTAGATCCTTATAAAACTAGTCAAGTAGAATATGGAACTGAATATGAAGAAAAGCACGAGTTAAGAGAGACTAATAAAGATGGTAAACGCATATATGTTTCAGCATATACTGGTAAAGAAGTAGATAGAGATTATAACGCAGCTTTAAACATTAAGGAATGGGGATTACACCCAGAAAAACATGTAAAATTAAGAGATTATACTAAATTAAAAGCAAGTAACTTGGTGGAAATAATTTAAAAAAAACGAAGTTTTTTAGGAAACGGAAACAAATCCTACCGAACTAATAGCACAAAATTATGCGTATCACCCTGAGCGAGTCAAAACGGGTGCGATAATTAGTGAATATTATATATTTAGTATAGTGGCGGTATTTCCAGTCATTATAACTAGGTTCGGAGCGTGTAT
>NZ_BAML01000066.1 GCF_000615845.1 Ligilactobacillus hayakitensis DSM 18933 = JCM 14209 | reverse complement strand
TGTCATATGGTAGAAGTCATACTTGACGGACAAGTTTTTTATATACTATATTTATTTTACAAAATATTACATTTGAGGTTTTACATGGTTAATTTTAAAAAACTTTTATTTCTCCTTGGAATTAGTGGATTTTTACTCTTATTTCACGTCAATTCCGCCCAAGCAAATACAACTTATTATCATAATCAAACTCACCAAGTTGATGATCAAAAATTTTAGCGCGATTAAACAAAATCAATCAGCGTTTAGAAGGATTAAAGGGTCAACCTAAAGTTGGAGTTTGGATTGTGAATGAAAAAAGTGAGACCCAATTTAAAGGCAAGCTTATTCAAAATTACCGCGATATGTTTAATTACCAGCGTGATTTAGGAGTTTTACTTGGATTTAACCTCCAAAAACGTCACATGGAAATTCAACGCTCCAACCGTATGAGCGGCGTCATCCCCTATGGCTTTTCGAAAGTCTTAGTTAATCGTAATCGTTCCTTACTTCAAAATGGTGATTACACGAACGCGATTCTTGATATGCTAACAACGACGGAAAAGCAAATCATCGCCCAAAAAGCGCAAATCAACGAACGCCATCGCCTCAATCCACGTGTGATGGTGGAAAATGTGACCAATGCTTCGAGTGAAACAACCGCCGTTTTAGATGATAAAATCGGTTTTTTAGGCATTATCATTACCGGTTTACTACTCGTATTTTTAGGTTATTGTTGTGTTAGAGCTTCTAAATATTACTTTAAGCAACGCAACAACCGTTATGTCGGTTTCTTATTTGGCACAATGGCGGCGGTCTTTTTTGGCTCAACCATTTATATCGGCGCCTTAGCTTCAATGTTAGGCTTACTTGCAGTCGGTGGCTTTTCACCCCATCTAAATAGCGGCTCCGGTGATTCAGGGGTCAACTCAGATTCTTGGTCTGATTCCAGTTCTGATGCGGTGCCGATTGGTAAAAATTTTACATTTCATCAACTAAAATATAAGAAGGGCCTGAAATTTCAGGACCTTCTTTTTTGTGCTTAACTTGTTTAATTGATTAATATTTTTTATCACCGTGGCAAGAAGACTCCCGAACTTTGTTCGGGTGATGAATTGCCTCATATTTAGACCCGAAATGATCTTTTTTGTTGAAGAAATTTAATCTAAAAGGTATAATATAAATACAATTAAAGAAAAGAGGTGAGAAAAAAATGGAACAAACTTTAACCGCAAAAGTTAGATTATATCCAAATCATGAACAGACTCAACAGTTTGAAGAAGTGACTAAAGAATATCAACGTTTGTGCAATATCGTTAGTCAGTGGTATTTCGATGAACATTTTCTGCCTGAAAGAAAAAGATTCCAAAAAGAGATGTATCATGATTTACGGGCAAAAAG
>NZ_BAML01000067.1 GCF_000615845.1 Ligilactobacillus hayakitensis DSM 18933 = JCM 14209 | reverse complement strand
TTTTTCTTTACGTTTGCGTGCTGCCATACCTAATCCAAACATTGAACCTGCTGCTACTAGAGCTGCTCCAATAATTGAAGTATTTTCATCAGTTTCACCTGTTTGTGGTAAAGTATTCTTCTTATCATTAGCAAGAACACGAACAACATTTCCATTGGCATCCACTTCTACTAATGACCATTGACCATTAATAAATTTCCAACCAAAGCTTGTTGTATTTCCATTAGTTGATTTTGCATCGACACTTGGAGCATAACCATTGCTAATTGATGAAGTTGCTAAACCATTTAATGCAGCATTAATTGCTTTTACTGCTTCGTCAACTTGAGCTTGTGTTGCATTTTCATCATTAAGAACTTTTTGTCCTGCTGCAACTGCATCGTTGTATGCCTTTTGAGCACTTGCTGAAGCAAAAGCAAACATGTTTGAAGCACGAACTGCTGGTGCTTTTTCAACAGCTGCTTGCAATTGATCCTTATCTACAACGTTATTCTTAATTGTAGTTGAAACTGGTTGTTTGCCTTCTTCTTGAGCAATTACTGTTAATTCTTGATTTGCTAAATCTGCAGAAGGTAATTCAACTGTGAACATTCCGTTTTCATCAGCTACTGCTGTACCTAAAACATTACCATTCTTATCAGTAATTGTTACTTTGGCACCTGCAGCTGCCTTACCAGAAATCTTGTTACCTTCATTTTTAGCTTGAATACTTGTTGCTTGTTTTGCCTTATCAAGAATATTCTTAATAGCATCATCAATTGCTTTCTTATCAGCATCAATATCTGATTGTGTAGCAGTTGTGTCACCATCTGTATCTTTACCAGCGTTAAGAGCTTCATCTAATACTGCTTTATCTGATGGTGCGATACCTACTTTTGTACCATTTTCTAATGTTACTTGGTTATCTGATGAAAGCTTAGTACCTTCGGCAATTGAGTTTTCTAAACCTGTCTTGTCTACAGTGTTTACTGTTTCACTTGCCTTCTTGCCTGGTTCTTGCGCTGTTACCACTAAGTCTGCTGTCTTATCAGCTGGTACTTCGACTGTGAAGTTTCCGTTGTCGTCAGCTGTTGTTGTTCCAATTACGTTACCGTCTTTGTCTTTAACTTCAACTGTTGATCCTGCTGGTGCCTTACCTGTTACAGCTGTCTTTCCTTCTGCGTTCTTTGTTACTTGAACGTCTGTTGGTTGGCTGATGCTTGGTTTGCTTTATCGTTGATGTTCTTGATTGCATCTTCGATTGCTTTTTGAGCGGCATCTACTTGAGTTTGTGTTGCATTTGGATTATTCTTAACTGCTTCTCCGTTTGCTAATGCATCGTCTAATGCTTTCTTGTCAGCATCTGATGCG
>NZ_BAML01000068.1 GCF_000615845.1 Ligilactobacillus hayakitensis DSM 18933 = JCM 14209 | reverse complement strand
AAAAAAAGAAAGAGCAACAAATAGCTTTAAAACAATATTTATTGCGAACTCTAATCGGAGAAAAAAGTATATTTTATTCATCTAATTTACCACATACTAAGGTTAAACTTGGTGATATATCAGATATTAAAACTGGTTCAAGTGATCAAAAAGATGCTGTTGAAAATGGTGAATTTCCATTTTTTGTTAGGTCAAAAAATATCGAAAAAAGTAATAGATGGTTATATGATGGTGAAGCAATTCTTATACCTGGAGAAGGAAAATTAGGTGATATTTATCATTATATTAACGGTAAATTTGATTATCATCAAAGAGTATATAAAATTAGTGACTTTAAAAATAATTCAGTAGGAAAATACATTTACTACGCCCTTCAAAAAGATTTTAAACGTCATGCATTAAAATATACAGTTAAAGCTACGGTAGACTCATTGCGATTGCCTACTATTCAAAATTTTGAATTAGTTCTTCCGAATATTGAAATACAGAATGTTGTCGCTAATCAATTAACCTTAGTAGATAATAATATTTCTTCTATAGATAATTTAATTTCTGATTTAAAATCTTTAAAAAAATATTTGCTTAATAAATTATTTATATAAAAAGAATACTACTTTACAGATTCGTATTTTAATGTTATGTTTATATACGAAAAGAGAGCAAGTAGCGGCAACTACTTACTCTCAAACGTGAATGTAAGAAACTGGGAACAAGCTAATCGCGATTACTATAATCGTGGTTAGCTTTTTTTATTATTGCATATGCTTTGGCAAGAGACTGAATCAACTTTCCAAGCGCAACAATTACTAACGCAGTTTTAATTGCGGATCCTCCCAACTTCTTCCAAGTTAGCATAGCTCTCACCCCCGATGAATGTAATTAAGTGGATGGGTGTAGCTTCTAACGTCCACTAAGTCTTCATTGATTTTAGGGCGGGATACCAGTGGTTTTAACCACTGGAGGGATAGCCCTCGCTTGCAAGCTCTAACGAGCTTGCTTTTTTTCACCCTTTTCCTCCTTTTTAGTATATTTCACTAACTATTTATGTTATAATAATTAGTGAAGAAAGCGAGGTGAACCTAATGGAAATGCAAGTTACAATAAAGACTAAATTAAAGATCTCTAACTCTACTATGGCTTTAAGTTTTGCTAAAACAATGGAACAATATCGACAAGCGTGTAACTATGTATCTGAATACATCTTTTATCATAA
>NZ_BAML01000069.1 GCF_000615845.1 Ligilactobacillus hayakitensis DSM 18933 = JCM 14209 | reverse complement strand
TCAGAAACTGATGGTGCTTGCGATTCGCTTACTGAAGTTGATTCAGAAACTGATGTGCTTGCTGATTCACTTGCTGAAGTTGATTCAGAAACTGATGTGCTTACTGATTCACTTGCTGAAGTTGATTCAGAAACTGATGTGCTTGCTGATTCGCTTACTGAAGAGAATTCACTGTTTGAGTGACCCTTATCTTCATTTGGTTTTTGTGAGTTATTCCAAAGTTTTGATAAGCTTTCTGAGGCACTTGTTGATGCTGATTCAGTTGTGCTTTGACGTTCTGATACTGAGTTGCTTGCACTTTCACTTGCTGATCTTACTGATTCGCTTTGTGATTCTGATTCAGATTTAACTGAATTGCTTTGACTTGCTTCTTCTGAAGTTAAGCTTGTAATGCCACTTTCACTCTTGCTTTGTGATACAGATGTTGATGTTGAAGCTGAGTTGCTTACTGATTCTACTACTGATTCACTTTCGCTTGCTGAAGTTGATGCTGAGTCACTTGCTGATTCAACTACTGAGTTAGCTTCTGACTTAGATGTTTCTAAGCTGTTTGAAACTGATTCACTTGTTGAGGCAAATTCTGATGTTGATTCAGAATGTTCTGAGACTTGGCTTTGTACTTCACTTGAGTGATCTTCAACTGGTGTTGAAGTACTTTCAGATACAGATTTGCTTGCTGAGTCTGATTGACTTGTTGAAGTTGATTCTGAATCTGATGTTGACTTGCTTGCGCTTGTTGATGCTGATTCATTCCAGTATCTTGATAAGCTTTCTGAGGCACTTGTTGATGCTGCTTCAGTTGTGCTTTGTTGTTCTGATACTGATTCTGAAGCTTGTTCACTTGCTGATCTTACTGATTCGCTTTGTGATTCTGATTCAGACTTAACTGAATTACTTTGGCTTGCTTCTTCTGAAGTTAAGCTTGTTACGCCACTTTCACTCTTGCTTTGTGATACTGATGTTGATGTTGAAGCTGATGTGCTTGCTGATTCAACTACTGATTCACTTTCACTTGCTGAAGTTGATGCTGAGTCACTTGCTGATTCAACTACTGAATTTGCTTCTGACTTAGATGTTTCTAAGCTGTTTGAAACTTCTTCTGATACTGATTGGTATTCTGATGTTGATTCAGAGTGTTCTGA
>NZ_BAML01000070.1 GCF_000615845.1 Ligilactobacillus hayakitensis DSM 18933 = JCM 14209 | reverse complement strand
GGTTACATCATTGGGTGGTTGACAACACCCACTTAACTAACACGTTTACGCATTAGTTATTAATTCAAATTTGGGTTGTTCTTGTCCACTAATATACTGAGTTCCAAGTAATTGGATATTCATAGCTCCAATACGGTCATCATTAGAACGATAACCACAATTATCACAGTGATATTCATGTTTTTCATGATTGCGATTATCTTTTTTGATAACCCCACACTTAGGGCAACGTTGTGATGTATATTGAGCAGAAACTTCAATTACTTGACTTTGATTTAAATAAGCTTTATAAGTTAAAAATTGTTCTAATTGATAGAAAGCCCATGATTTATTTTGATTACGCAAAGCTTTAGGTAAATCACTACGTTCAAAAGAAACACCGTTAAGGTTTTCTAATACAAACAAGGTATTAGTACCGTATTTTTGGACAAGTGTCTTAGATAAGCAATGATTAACATCACTCATCCAACGGTTCTCTCGTCCAGATAATTTCTTTAAACGTCTCTTAGCTGACTTAGTTCCTTTAGCTTGTAAAGTGGCACGAAGTTTTTGGTATTTAGCACGTTTACGCATAATTGCTTGACCGTCAAAAAAGGCAGTCTTACCTTGTTCATCATAGCTGGTAGCTAAAAAGCGTAAACCACGGTCAATTCCGACAACGTGTTTTACTGTTTGTTTATCAAAATCAGTGACTTCTTTAGTGGCTGAAATATGTAAAAACCACTTACCACTAGATTTGAGTAACTTAGCTAAGCCAAATTTCCAAGTACCGTCAAAATATTGGTCAAATCCATGGCAAACAGGCTCAACTTTAACACGACCATCAAGGGTGTTGATTGATAATTGACCATTGCTTAAATAAGACCAATCACGATTACGTTGAAGGTCTACTTGTGGACGGTTGAAAGAAAGTGGTTTGTGTAACCATGTTAAATCACGTACTTCACGATACCACTCGCCAGTATTTTTATCTTGGTATTTATATGGTCTACGAGCCATTTGAGTTTTTACGGCCTTATAACGTGCAATAACAGTTCTAATTACAGATTGAGCCATCTGCGATTTAAGAGTAAAAAGATTACGTAACTTAGTATATAGCTCTTTGTTTAGCCTGCTTTGTTTCATATCGAAA
>NZ_BAML01000071.1 GCF_000615845.1 Ligilactobacillus hayakitensis DSM 18933 = JCM 14209 | reverse complement strand
CGACCTTAATTCTTTAATGGTTCAATCCGTATTTAGAACTGTAAGTGCTAGATATAGAACAGTTGAAACTCAATTAAAACAAAGACCATTTAAGTACAAAACGGATGAGATTGACCTAAAACTGGCAAAAATATTTGGAAGTATATTCCTCGTGATTTGGAATGGTTACGAAAACCGATTAAGTTTTCTAGACCACAAGCTGATTATGTACGTTCTTATAACTACTCCTTTGTTCAAAAGGGAACTAAAATTTCAATTAACGTTCTTGGTAAACGTATTAAAGTCCCTTTTAATGCTAATTACTTACCATTTTCCTTAGAAGATAAGGATATTAAATTAGGCACTGCCAAATTAGTCTGTCTTAAAGGTCATTGGTTTTTACACATGTCATATACTAAAGCGATTAGTGAATGGCAAAAAGAAGATAATCAACATGTAGTTGGCATTGATAGAGGATTACGTTTTCTCACAACTACTTATGATGAAAAAGGTAAGACTAACTTTGTTAGCGGTAAAAGTATTGCATATAAGCGTAAAAAGTATGCTTATTTACGAAGTAAATTACAAGCTAAAGGAACTAAGTCAGCTAAAAGAAAGTTAAAACGACTAGAGCATCAAGAGAACCGTTGGATGGCAGATATTAATCACTGCTTATCTAAGACACTTGTTGAACGATATGGTCAAAATACTTTGCTTTGTCTTAGAAGACTTAACTAATGTTACTTTTGAAAAATCTAATTCCAATAAAGGACAAACTAGAGAATTACACTCATGGTCATTTTACGATTTACAGACTAAATTAATTTACAAGTCTCAAAGAAATCAAAGTCAAGTGCTAATTGTGTCTGCAAAGTATACCAGTCAACGTTGTCCTCGATGTGGTCAGATTAGAAAAGAAAACCGCAATCATTCCTTACATGAATATAAGTGTGTGAATTGCGGATTTAGAACTAATGATGACCGAGTAGGTGCAATGAACTTACAAGAATTAGG
>NZ_BAML01000072.1 GCF_000615845.1 Ligilactobacillus hayakitensis DSM 18933 = JCM 14209 | reverse complement strand
TTACACCTGATATTACTGCAACTCAACCAAATACTCGTTACATTTGGGTTGATCAAAATAATGTGGAACAAATCCAACACCCATTTGTTGTTGCAGATTACAACAAGGATGTTGCTATTGATAAGGCATACTCATCAACAGCTTCACAAACTATTGCACCTTTAAACAATGGTTTAACATACACAGCTGAAAATGGTAAAGTGGTTGTTTCAGGCGGATATACTGCAGACGTATTTAAATCACAAACTGATATGTACACAACTAACACTGTAGTTGAGGCTGATGGTAGTCGATACGTAACTGATAACAGTAATCCTTTATCAATTGTAGGTGTTAACCACGCTGATAATAAGGTTATTAAAAAAGAATACGGTCAAAGTGTAACAGAACAAGAAATAATTGATGTAATTAAGGGTCAAATTAATGTTTCTGGAAGTTTTGATGCTAGTCGTCAACCACAAATTGCAAAACTTCAAGGTGAAAATACACTTATTCAATATGCACTTAAACCAGGACAAACATTGCCAACTTCAGGTGAGAATAATGAAGTTAAAGTAATTGCAACATTACCAAGTAATGGTGTGGATGCAGAAGGTAATGCATTACCAGGTGAAACAAAAGAATTAACTGTAATTGTAAACTTTGCTGAACCAACAGTTGACAAGACTAACTTAGACAAAGCAATCAATGATGGAAACAAATTATCAAAAGATAATGCAGTAACATTAGCAGACGGAACAAAAGTTCCAGTAGACAAAAATGATAAAGATGCTTTAGACAAAGCACTAACAGATGGGCAAAAAGTATTTGACAATCCGACTGCAACACAAGATCAGGTAAATGAAGCTCAAAAAGCAATCGATGATGCAATGAAGAACATCAACGAC
>NZ_BAML01000073.1 GCF_000615845.1 Ligilactobacillus hayakitensis DSM 18933 = JCM 14209 | reverse complement strand
GCGCGTGTGTTACAACAAACAGTTTCTGATTTGGCAAAAAGTTGGAAAAACTTTTTTAATAAAGCTCAAGTTGATTGGGGTAAACCCAAATTCAAATCAAAAAAAGCGCTTAGACAAGGCTTTAAAACAGACCGTGCTAAAATTGTAAATGGTAAATTAAGATTAGATAAACCCCGAGAAACTAAACACGTTTGGTCTGATATCAAGATTAAAGGTGCTAAATCGTTAGAAGGCGATTTGAAAGTCGTATCAATCTACCGAGAACGTGGGCATTATTATGCTAGTTTACCTTTTGAAATTACGATTAAGCATAAAAATAAGACTAAATCTAAAACGGCAGTTGACGTAAATGTGGGTCACATTAATTATACTGATGGAATGATCAATACCCTACCGAAGCAATTAAGTCGTAGGTATCAAAGAATTAAACATTATCAAAAAATGTTGAGTAAAAAAGTTAAAGGCAGTAATAATTACGTTAAAACGAGAACCAAGTTACAACGTGAATACGCTAAAGTAACTAATTTTCAACATGATTTAATTCAAAAGTTTACCACAAACTTAGTTAATGACTTTGATAAAATTGTGATTGAAGATTTAAACGTCAAGCAAATGAAGATGAGTCATGTTGCTTCTAAAGGTTTGCAACGGTCGATGTTTGGTTATTTCAAACAGGTTTTAACATATAAATGCGAATGGTATGGAAAAGAATTGATTTTAGCTGATAAATACTATCCAAGCACACAAAGATGTAGT
>NZ_BAML01000074.1 GCF_000615845.1 Ligilactobacillus hayakitensis DSM 18933 = JCM 14209 | reverse complement strand
CGCTGAAGATGGTATTACAAACAAAGATGATATGCCATCAGGAACAAAGTACGAATGGAAGACACCTGTAGACACAACAACAGAAGGTGACAAACCAGGTACAGTGGTAGTAACATACCCAGATGGTTCACAAGATGAAGTACCTGTAACAGTTCATGTCACAGATCCAACAGATAATACTGACAGTAAAACACCAGAAACACCAGCAACATCAGTTGATGAAAGTGGAAAAACACCAGTAGACCCAACAGATGACGCACAAGATACAGGTGTAGTTGTAGTAAACCCAACAAAAGACACAACAGTAACTGCAAAAGATGAAGACGGAAAAGATATTCCAGTTGAAATCGATGATAAGGGACACATTATCGTAACTCCAGGTAAGGATGTAGATGGCCCAATCACAGTTACAGTAGATGATCCAAGCATGGACACACCACAAACAGTGGAAGTAGAAGTGAACGGACATACAAAGGGTAACGATGACAATGGTTCAGACAAGAATACAACAGATAAGCCAGCAGAAACACCAGCAACATCAGTTGACGAAAGTGGAAAGACACCAGTAGACCCAACAGATGACGCACAAGATACAGGTGTAGTTGTAGTAAACCCAACAAAAGACACAACAGTAACTGCAAAAGATGAAGACGGAAAAGATATTCCAGTTGAAATCGATGACAAGGGACACATCATCGTAACTCC
>NZ_BAML01000075.1 GCF_000615845.1 Ligilactobacillus hayakitensis DSM 18933 = JCM 14209 | reverse complement strand
GATGCAAATACAATTGTTATTGGTAAAAATAAAGATCAGAAACGTTCGATTAACATGGGTAAGAGAAACAATCAAAATTTCATTGGTATACCTCATCAAGTGATGGTTAATATGCTTGTTTATAAAGCACAATTACAAGGGATTAACGTTATCCAAACCAACGAGTCTTATACTTCACAAACAAGTTTTCTAGACAACGAAAAGCCAGTTAAACAAAATGGTAACTATCATCGAAAGTTAAAAGGTTTAAGCCTTAATAATAGACGCATTAAACGTGGTTTGTTTAAAAGTAATCAAGGTAAATTAATTAATGCTGATGTGAATGGTGCTTATCAGATAATTAGAAAAGTATTCCCTAAAGTTAATTCTGATGGGATAGAGGGCTTAGTGTTTAGTCCAGTTAAGTACAATGTTAAATTTTAACGTTGTGGTTAACAAAGAAAAATAGTAACTCAATTATATTTGAGGTTGAAGTAATGTAAAGTTGTCCTTATAGTTTGAAAGTTGCTAATTTAGTGATTTTTAAGTGTTTTAAAAAGGTTATTATAGATATTAATAATCACTAATTGAGGTTTCAGTATAAAATTGTATCAGTTGAAATAATTTGATATAAAGTATACTGTTTTTTCTAACAT
>NZ_BAML01000076.1 GCF_000615845.1 Ligilactobacillus hayakitensis DSM 18933 = JCM 14209 | reverse complement strand
GGTTCTATAATATTCTGTACTGATGAAAATTTTGAAGTATATTTCAAGATTATCATCAGTACTTTTTTTATTGTAAAATTGTATAAAAAAAGAGAAGTCGACTGAACCCCGGTTTCTCTAAGAAAGGATCGACTTCTCTATGTCTAATAATATCAAATATATAACAGGAATTAAAGATAATCATATTATTTTGGATAAATCAAAAGATAAATTCTCCGAATTCGCTGATTTTACAGTTTTGAACTGTGTTCAAAATTTTAATTCTCCTAAACGCTGTCCTAATTGTGGATTCAATATGGTTAAAAATGGTAAAACTCCTCAGGTTTTAATTCTTTGTCCTAAAATGGCTGCTAAACCTTTATATATGGGTATCCGTAAACAAAAATTTATCTGTAAAAATTGTCATTCAACTCGTGTATTCCCTATTTTAGGGGTTGAAGAACACTGTTCTATTTCAAATTATGTTAAACAACAAATAGTTGTTAACTTCAAGCGGACCACATCTATGAAAGACACTGCTTTTGAATACTCTGTTTCCAGTAACACTGTTCAAAGATGTCTGGAATCTACTGAAGATACTTTAAATAGAGTTAAGAAATCCTTACCTAACGCTATCGCTT
>NZ_BAML01000077.1 GCF_000615845.1 Ligilactobacillus hayakitensis DSM 18933 = JCM 14209 | reverse complement strand
AGGTTAAGCGTGTCTTAATTACACATAAAGATAGACTTTCAAGAGATGGATTTGATTTATTTAAGTATCTTTTTGACAAATATCATACTGAAATTGTAGTAATTTCAGATATTTCTAACCCTAAAACAGATGAAGAAGAATTATTTGAAGAAATTATATCTTTGTTACATTGTTTTTCAATGAGAATGGACTCTAATAGCGGGAAAGAACGTAAAAAAATCGAAGATGTCCTAAAAAATAAGCTATAATTTAGAAATTATTTTGAGGAGGTGAAAAAGATGGCTAAGAAGGAAGATGATGAAGAATTAACACTTTTAACATCTGAATACATTATTACTGATAAAACTGGCAAGCTAAGTGAAATTGCTAAAGAAGCAAACAGTCTTTATAATGCTAGTTTGTATCAAGTAAGACAATCTTTCTTTAAAGGTAACTTACTTTCTTATGGCGATTTAGATAGCATCTTTAAAAAGAAGTATCAACAAAAAGAAAACATGTTATATCACAAGTTAGGTTATGTACAATCAGCACAACAAACCCTAAGAGAAGTCAATGGTATTTTTGGAGCGTGGTTTAAAGCTTTGAAATCATATAAAACTAACCCTAG
>NZ_BAML01000078.1 GCF_000615845.1 Ligilactobacillus hayakitensis DSM 18933 = JCM 14209 | reverse complement strand
CACTGAGTCAGCTTCTGACTTAGATGCTACCAAGCTCTTTGATACTGCTTCTGACACTGATTTAAATTCATCAGTTGATACTGAGTGTTCTGATACTTGACTTTGGACTTCACTTGCATAATCTTTATAAGATTCAGATTCACTTTGCGCTAGTGATTGATTTGCTGATTCTGAAGCTTCTGTTGAAGTTGAGTTTGATTCTTCAGCTGACTTGCTTGCGCTTATTGATGCTGAGTCATGCCAATAGCTTGATAAGCTTTCTGATGCTTGTTTTGATTGGGCTTCCGTTGTGCTTTGGCAATCATTTACTGTTTGACTTGCACTTTCGCTTGCTGCCTTAACAGATTCACTTTGTGCTTCTGATGATGATTTAGCCAAATTACTTTGGTTTTCTTCTTCAGAAGTTAAACTTGTTACGCCACTTTCGCTCTTGCTTTGTGATTCAACTGTTGACTTACTTGCACTTTCTGATAATGATTCTACTTCAGATTTGCTTGTTTCAAGGGATGTTGAGGCACTTTCACTTACTAAACTCATTACTGAATCTGCTTGCGATTTTGAAGTTGCCAAACTTTTTGAAACTGCTTCTGACACTGATTTAA
>NZ_BAML01000079.1 GCF_000615845.1 Ligilactobacillus hayakitensis DSM 18933 = JCM 14209 | reverse complement strand
AGGTGTTACTGTTAGAACTTTACAAATTTGGGACAAGAAAGGTACCTTGAAGGCTTATCGAACTCCCACCAATCGAAGATATTATACTGAAGAACAATATTTAGAATATATCGGACAATCCTCTAGTGATAAACGTAAAAATGTAGCTTATGCTAGAGTATCAACTAACGGTCAGAAAGACGATTTGAAAAATCAAATAGATTTTATTAGACAATATGTGAATGCTAAAGGGGTAATCCTTGATGAAGCCATAAGTGATATTGGCAGCGGGCTCAATTATAATCGTAAAAAGTGGAATAAATTATTAGAAGAAGTGATGGAAAATCAAATTGATACAATCTATATTACTTATAAAGATAGATTTATTCGCTTTGGCTATGAATGGTTTGAACGGTTATGTAACATGCACAATACTAAAATAGTTGTATTAAATAACGTTAATACCAGTCCAACTCAAGAAATGGTTGATGATATGATAAGTATTATCCATGTATTTTCTTGTCGTTTATACGGTTTACGAAAGTATAAAAATAAACTTAAAAACGATGAATCTTTAAAAGGTGGTAATGTTGATGGTAGTGCGAACGCAAAAAGTTAGGCTTT
>NZ_BAML01000080.1 GCF_000615845.1 Ligilactobacillus hayakitensis DSM 18933 = JCM 14209 | reverse complement strand
TAGATGATTTTAATTCTGGCACAAATATTACAGATAAAATGAGTATGTTATTAATTAACGCAGATACTCACGAAACAATTGATGTTATTCGATCACGTCGTGATGCTGCTCTACGTTCATATTTTCTTCGCCATTATAGTAGACGTGAACGTCAAAAAGTTCGCTTTGTTATTGTTGATCTTTATCAACCTTATCGTAATTTAATTCATGATTTGTTTCCCAATGCCAAAATTATCGCAGATAAATATCATGTTGTACTTCAAGTTAGTCGCGTGCTTCAAAGCACTAGAATCGCTGTTATTCGTAAGTTCGGTTTGAAATCACATGAAGGACGTGCCTTGAAACGCTACTGGAAACTATTGATGAAAGATTCAACTGAACTGGACTTCATGCATTTCAATAGACGACCAAACTTTAAACATTCTCTGTTGTGCGATGAAGATGTGGTTAATCGTTTATTAGAAATGGATGAAGAACTTAAAGATGTTTATAACTACTATCAAGAAGTCCTTTACGCTCTACGTTCTAAAGATGCTGAACGCTTTAGTGATATTATTAATCAAAAATTAAGTACCATTCCTTCTAGAATGCGTAAC
>NZ_BAML01000081.1 GCF_000615845.1 Ligilactobacillus hayakitensis DSM 18933 = JCM 14209 | reverse complement strand
GAACCCAACTAAAGATACAACAGTGACAGCTAAGGACGAAGATAAGCATGATGTACCAGTTAAAATCGATGACCAAGGCCACATTGTAGTAACACCAGGTAAGGATGTAGACGGCCCAATCACAGTAACAGTAACAGATCCATCAATGGGAACAGTAAACGTTACTGTACCAGTAAACGGTCACGAAGCAGGCAAGGATGACAATGGTTCAGACAAGCCAGAAACAGTGAAGACATCAGTGGATGAAAGTGGTAAGACACCAGTAAACCCAACGGATGACGCGCAAGATACAGGTGTAGTAGTTAAGAATCCTACAAATAACACAACAGTAACAGCTAAGGACGAAGATGGAAACGAAGTACCAGTTAAGGTTGATGACCAAGGTCACATCATCGTAACACCAGGTAAGGATGTAGACGGCCCAATCACAGTAACAGTAACAGATCCATCAATGGGAACAGTAAACGTTACTGTACCAGTAAACGGTCACGAAGCAGGCAAGGATGACAATGGTTCAGACAAGCCAGAAACAGTGAAGACATCAGTGGATGAAAGTGG
>NZ_BAML01000082.1 GCF_000615845.1 Ligilactobacillus hayakitensis DSM 18933 = JCM 14209 | reverse complement strand
AAACGGCATGTTTTCTTTGTAACAAATCAAAACGCTAAAGTTAAAAATGGTTATCTAGTAATTCCTAAACTCAAAGTAAAACTTAAATTAGCGGATAACTTGGGTAAATTAAAACGAGTTGCTTTTAAACCATTATCAAAGAAGCGTTTTAAAGTTTTGGTACAATATGAGGTTAATAATACCTCTAAATTAAAGGCAGATAATGGCATTTATATTGGTATTGATCCGGGGTTAGATAATGCTTTTACTTGTGTAACCAACGCTAACTATAAACCGTTAATTATTAACGGTAGAGGTGTAAAATCGGTTAATCAGTTTTATAACAAAAAGAAAGCTGAATTACAGAAATTACATGCAATTAATAAAACTAACTGTAAAGAAATCAAGACTAAGCAAGGTATCAAAACCGTTTATTTTGAAAGTAATAAAACCCTAACTTTGACTGACTGGAGAAACACCAAAATAAAACAATTTGCTCACAAAGCAACTAAACGTATCATTGATTATGCGTTAAGCTGT